>NZ_BAAFRU010000001.1:0-246761 GCF_045862015.1 Levilactobacillus muriae | reverse complement strand
TCATCGATTGTTGTTACTTTTTGTTATAAAAGCGAATTGACTTCGCAAATATTGTTTGGGTTTGATACCAAGTATCAAACCGCCCTACACATATTTGGTTTGTCGAAACAATGTTCAGTTTTCAAAGGTCTACGTTGCCAACTACCGAAGTAATCAGCTCATTTATCATATCATTTGACTGATTTGATGTCAACAAGAAGTTTGATTTAACAACGTTTCTAGTTGATTTGCTGCCACAAACACAACAGCCTAATTATCATAACATTTTGTCATCATCACTGTCAACAACTAATTTCAATCTTTCGGATTGGTCTAGTTGGTAACTCGCGTTGACAACGTATATAACTATACCAAGCGAGAGGCCTACCGTCAACTAAATATTGAAAATAAATTCATCTTTTTCCAAAGGCAAAGCTTATAGTTGAAAGCGGCTGAATCGTTAGCTGACGGCCGTGTGTTTCTTCTTTTTGATGGTTGCCATGTTCGTCTTTAATTTGCCGTTAAAAAGGCAGTCACCTAAAACGGCAACTGCCTTTCACAAAAAGCTGTAATTATTTAGTGATTCGAACTAAGAAGTAACGCTTTTTCCCACGGCGAACAATGACAAACTTACCATCGAAGGCACTACTTGGGTCAACTTCCGCATCCGTATCCGTAATTTTCTCACCATTGATCCGAATTGCACCGTTGGTCAGATCTTCCCGTGCTTGACGACGTGAAGATTCAATCTTGGTGTCGTCAACTAACCACTCTACCAGATTCTTCTTATCACCACTGACTGTCACAGAAGGCATCTTCTTGAAGCCTTGTTCGATTTCACTGGCCGTCAAGTCTGCAACATCCCCAGAGAACAGGGCCTTGGTAATGTGTTGGGCTTCAACCACAGCATCATGTCCATGAACAAATTCGGTCACTTCTTCAGCTAAGCGAATCTGAGCTTCACGTTTCTTAGGGGCCGTTGCAACTGCTGTTTCCAACGCCTTGATCTGGTCTTGATCCAGGAAGGTAAAGTACTTCAACAACTTGATAACGTCCTTATCATTTGTGTTAAACCAGAATTGATAGAATTCATACGGCGACGTCTTTTCTGGATCAAGCCAGATGTTCCCACCTTCGGATTTCCCGAATTTAGTGCCGTCTTCCTTCAATAATAGAGGAATGGTTAAGCCGTACGCCTTAGCGTCTGACCCTTTGAGCTTATGAATCAGGTCGATCCCAGCTGTGATGTTCCCCCACTGGTCAGCACCACCGATTTGAAGTTGAACGTCTTCCTTCGTGAACAAATGAAGAAAATCAATGGATTGTAGGATTTGGTATGTGAATTCTGTGTAGGAAATTCCGACCTCCAAACGAGAAGCAACGACTTCCTTGTTCAACATGTTATTCACGTTGAAGAGTTTCCCGTAGTCCCGCAAGAAGTCCAGCAGGGAGATCTTAGACAGCCAATCGTAGTTGTTCACAATCTTAAACGTACCATCTTGGCCGAAGAGGTGTTCCATTTGCTTTGTCAGGCAGTCTTGATTATGGCGAACCTGGTCCATCGTCTGGAGAACTCGTTCTGATTTTTTCCCAGAGGGATCACCAATAGAACCCGTGGCGCCACCAATAATGATGTAGGGCCGGTGACCGGCCAATTGGAATCGTTTCAGAATCATGAAGGGAATCAAGTGACCAATGTGCATGGAATCGCCAGTTGGATCGATTCCAACATACAGACCGACTGCCTTCTCGTTGACCAATTCGCCCAGACCAGCTTCATCAGTCTGTTGGTTAATCGCGCCACGCCATTTTAACTCATCAATAATTGACATTTCTGTTCCTCCTATAATAAATCTCTCAATAAAAAAGTCCCCAATGGCGCTATGCCATCAGGGACGAATTGAAATCCGCGTTACCACCCAAGTTGTTGTCAATCGACAACCGCTCGTCATCTTTAACGGAATG
This sequence comes from Levilactobacillus muriae, assembly GCF_045862015.1. NCBI lineage: Bacteria > Bacillati > Bacillota > Bacilli > Lactobacillales > Lactobacillaceae > Levilactobacillus > Levilactobacillus muriae. Next base: position 244,817 of record NZ_BAAFRU010000001.1, on the reverse strand, counting down.
ACCCGCCGATATCTCGGCCGCTCCTCAGCGTAATTCATGGTTACGGACGTTCTGACTCCCAGCACCGTCAGATTTCTTGACCGGAGCCGCACCCACTACTGAACTGATTCATTGCTTATGATGTCGATGATACCGGGACGACGGGCAAATGTCAATACACCACGTCACCTTTACTGTGACTTAACCGCATGCGGTCTCCCTAAAAGAGACTCGTAAGGCTTTCCCAAACGATCTGAATGTTCAGCAACGTGAGCACAACCGTACACGTCCACGCTAAGACCGTAATCCAGCGTTTGTTGACGTATTCCGTTCCCATGATTTTCTTAGACGACGTGAAGATTGTCAGTGGAATCATGGAAAAAGGTAGCGCAATCGACAGGAAGACCTGCGAATTGACCAACAGGCTGTCCAATGCGGCTTCGTTTCCGCCATAGATAATCGTACAAATAATCACAGGAACTACTGAGATCAGTCGTGTCACGAGGCGCCGGACCCACAACGGAATCTTTAGATTGATAAATCCTTCCATAATGACCTGACCCGTCAGTGTTCCAGTAATCGTCGAGTTCTGCCCTGAAGCCAATAACGCAACTGCAAACAGCGTGGATAACAGTGGTGAAGCGACCGCCCCAGCCAAATGGTTATCTTGCAAAGCGGCGTAGAGGTTCCCAAACGTTCCCAATTGATCCGTCCCCTTACCAAAGAACATTGCCGCCCCCAACAAGAGGAGCAAGCAGTTGATAATGAACGCGCCAAATAACTGAATGTTAGAATCCCAAGTCGTAAACTTCACTGCCCGTCGCATTTCGGCCGGATCTTCACGGTTGAATTTACGGGTCTGCGAAATCGACGAATGTAGATACAGGTTATGTGGCATCACTGTCGCCCCAACAATTCCCAAAGCCATCGTCAGTTGCCCTGAATGGACAATCTCAGTCCGTGGAATAAAGTTCGCCACGGCCGCACCCATGTTGGGTTGGGCAATAATCACTTCGTAAGCAAAGACCACCAAGATCACAGTGATCAGACAGATGACAATCGCTTCAATCTTTCTAAAACCTAACTTCGTTAACAATAAGAGTAATAAGACATCGAATACCGTCAGCGACACCCCGAGAATCAACGGTACACCGAACAACAATTGCAAGGCAATCGCGCCCCCAATAACTTCGGCAATATCTGTTGCCATGATGGCAAGCTCGGTCACGACCCACAGCACGGCCCCAATCCGTTTACTGGTATGCGCACGCGTAGCTTGTGCAAGGTCCATTTGCGTCACGATGCCCAGTTTAGCCGCCATGTATTGCAGTAACATCGCGATTAAACTCGACATCAAGATCACCGACATCAGCAGGTAGCCATACTTGGCACCCCCACCGATCGAGGTTACCCAGTTTCCAGGATCCATGTACCCCACCGCAACCAATGCACCAGGTCCGGAGAAAGCCATCAAATTTCTGATAAAGCCTTTTTCCTTGGGTACCGTTACAGTCCCATTAACCTCTTCCAATGACGGTCCGTTTGCGTAGCCGGCCATCTTTGTCGACTTCGTTGAAACGTTGTCTGTCATATTTTCCAACTCCCCTATCTTTTTATCTCTCCCCATTATACTGACAGCAAGCAGATTGTAAAGACTTTTTTAATTGTCCCTAACTTTAATTTTATATTACCCATTAAATAGATAATCCTAAAAATACAAAATTTGCTTGTGTTTTCAACGGGTTTGCATCATAATAATTTTTATATTTTATTTTGCAGAAAGTGGTGATTCCGATGACCCATACAAAAATGTTCATTGAATTATTGGCGCCCTTATTTATTGCCGTTCTCACAATCGCTGGTCTATCAGTTGTTGTGAAATGGCAAGTTACGGCGGCCACCGTGGGTCTAGGAACCCTCGGTGCTGCTGGCCTGGTCATGGTCGTTGTCAGTGGCTTACTCGCTGACCTCTGGACACGGCGGCACACAGCCACCCCCGTTAAATCGCAAGCTAAAAACCGGTAACCTCTCGTAGGCTACCGGTTTTTTATCCACTTTTCACGATCTCCGGTGGGCATTGTACTATTCGATGCCGCTCTGCAGTTGTTGAAGCGTTGAATCCAACGTTGCTGGCAGTTTCTCCTGGATCAAATCCAGTTTTTTCTGGCCCAACACCGTCAGCGTAAGGTACCGCCGGCGCCGATCTTTCGTCGCCACCCGTTGGCTCAGATATCCCTGCTTACATAGATCAACAACCAAATTCGATGTCCGGGTTGCTGAAAATCCTAATTTTTGCGCCGCCTGTGCAACTGACAGGTCTTCTCCGGCCACGTAGGTCAGCAACTGGCACTGCGGTAAATTCAGGCTTAGCTCCGTCAGCGGTTGGTTATAGCACTGCGTCACTAAGCCGTAGATCTCGGTTAACTTTTGTAATTGCTCATGCTTCACCATTTTCCCAACTCCAATTGCTGCATAATTGTATACGCTTTCATTATATCATTAACTGTCTACTGTGAAACAATACGGCCACACAATTAGTCCGCCATATAGTCTAATTTGACCCCCAAAAGTTAATTTATTCCACTAAACCAGCATAAGGGATACGCACTACCAGTGCCAGAATGCCACTTGTTGCGGGAATATGCTACGGTCTTCCCGCTCTATATAAACAAAAAGTAGGCTAGAAATGTTTCCTAGCCTACCAATACCATCCATTATTCGTAAAATAGTCATGTCTAAAGGTCATCTCAACACCTATGGAACACGCGCTAAGAATCCTCGTCCAGCGGATGCGTCCGATTATTGAAATCCAACGCAAAGAGCGACAACTCGTGGTGGCGTAGCACCCGAATCAGACGATCCAGATTCTCTCCATAAGCTAACTCCTTGACCCAATGGAAGGCTTCTAAATGATTACGATCCGCGAAGCCTGCCGCCAAAGGATCAACGCCGTAAATAACTAGATAATTATCTCGGTTCCTCGTATCAATGACGGTCTGATCAGTCAACAAACTGAGGTGCACGATGCCACTCAATAGCCGGTTAAAGATATCAGTCGTCACACCGATCATGTCGTAGGTGACCAGAATTTCAACCTTGGCTTCCGTCAGAGTCAGACCGTTCGTATACTTGCTCAAATGCTTCTGTACCAGTCGAATGTCGGCAGCTGCTACCTCACCGGAATAGAGCCGTCCCATGCTCTTAGCCAGTGCCACGGCCGCAGCCATCGACGACTCTGTCGGCTTGTATAGGGCCGTGATTTCCGGCCGCAACAACGGGTCCACTCGGAAGAGCAACATGAACTGGCAAAGTGAGAATAGCCAGTTAGCGAACCAGTCACGCCCGGTCGCATAGTCAGTCAGTTCCCGCACGCCGGGCGCTAATTCATAACTACCCAGGCGTTGCTTGATTCCCAAATAGATGCGATGCATGGCCTGGGGCTGTAAAGCCCGAACGAAATACGGTGAACTCGTCAGCAAATAATCCAGCGTGGCCAATTCCGTCAGTACTTCCTGCGGCGTGTCTCCAAGTCGGGTCTGCAGAGCACCCGCCAAGCCTCGTAGGTCAGTCAAATGCCCCAGTGGAAAACGCAGTGGCGCATAACGATGTCCCTGATCCAAACGCAGTAACGCCAACGTGACCAGCAGATTCTTTCGTTGGGTCAGACTAGTGGATTCCTGATAAATGGCACTATTAGCATAAGTCGTCATAACCTGATCGTGAATGGGTCGCATCCGTGCCGAAAGCTTCGGCAAATCCGTCACTGGTGTCAGCGTCGTGCTAAACAACATAAAATAAAGCAGTTGAATCAACGCTTCGTTGCCCACGACTCGCAGGGGATTGGCCGTCAGTTGTAAGTCATACTGCGCGAGTTGCTGCTTCATATCCTTCATGCGCCGATTGAAGGTGGACGTACTGATGCCCAGATCGGCACAAAAGGTGCTAGTCTGCTGATAATCCTCCCGCAACGTTGCTAGCATCGCCTGATACGGAATGCTCTGACGATAGAGCCAGCGACGGTAGTCATCCATTGTAACGCTCGTCACCAAATCATCTTTGGTCAACAGCGTTTGTCGGTCCAACACCTCCAAGTCCGCTCGGAGATTCAGCAGGACATGGTAGGCGCGCGAGTAACTCACTTTGGTCATTTCGGCAAATTCTGTCAAACTAAAGTGACGTTTCTCATCATTGATAAAGGTCAACAGCCGAATCTTCAACGTCTCCTTGGCCGTCAACATCGCAAAGTCGATCTTCAATTCTCTCACTTCTCATTCGCCTGGCATAAATGAAAGCCCCCTAACCACTAAAAAGTCAGGGAGTTTTTGCGCCATTATTATTTTCTGTATTCTTATAGCCTAGTTAACATACTAGTCAATACTTGAAATGGTCACGTTACGAGCATCGAATTCCGTTAGGGTCTCCTTCAAGATAATCCGGGGATCATCATAGCGAATGCCAGGAAGTGCACTGCTAACGTAATTTCCTGTCAATTTTCCTGCGGCCACCTCTGGTTGAATGAGGACATTTAACCCATCACTTGTGGTCAAGGTCACACTCTTACCGTCCGTCAATCGGTCAACTAATGGTAAAATCGGCATCTTTTGCATCATTCTGATCACCCTCCTATACTAGCTTCCAACCACATTCTAACACGTTCGCCCGCAGACACCTTGCTTCATTGCTTGCTAATTCGTGCTGGTCACTATCTCTGACTTTTCCCTAACCGACTATTTCGAATCTGTCTTAAGCATACCTAGTACGACCTGCTCTCCCAAAGCAAACGTCCGACAAAGTTCAGTGTTGGCTGTCAACTAACTTTAGTCGCGCTGATGCTCTACAAAAATAGGGACAGAATGCCAAAAACACGGCAATCCATTCACTCTCGTCATGAATTGCCGTGTTAGTTTCTTCTATATTAAATGAGTTCCTAATTGTATCCGTTTCCCGCTTAATTTCTACGAAGCTTTGACTGGCGCTGTAGTCCGGGTAAAACGCATGCCAACGAAGTAGATAATCGCCGTGATCGCCATTGCAATAAAGGTTGCACCGATCGTTGTCGCAATCGCCGGCACCTGCTTCAAGCCCCAGTAGGCAACGACCCCCAAGCCCCAACTTGCCACTGCAATCCAGTTAACACCGTGCGCATACCAATAGGCCCCATGAATCTTAGTGAACTCGCTCAGTTTATATTGCTTGCCCTTCAGGATAAAGTAATCGACTAAGAAGATCGCGATTTCCGGTCCCAAGAACATCCCGATACCATCCAGAAAGGTCTCGAAGACATCCAGGAAGCTGGCGAGGTAGACCGGGATAAAGGTGACCGCCGTTGCCGCTAGCGTCACGATCCACAGACTCACGTTCAATGACAGCCGGTGCGTCATGTTGGTCAGCGCAGACCCTGCCGACATCAGATTGACCGCGTTGGCTGTGGTGCTGGTCAGCACAATCACCAGTAAGGCGATGATCCCCAGCCCCAATTTAGCAGCGACCGTACTTGGGTCAGAGTTATTCGGGTCGAAATGGTTCAGTGAGACCGCAGTCCCAATCGTAGCAAATAGGCCGATGAAGGCGAACCAGAACAGGCCAAAGTTGGCACCCAAGAAGCTAGCCTTGGTGGCTGCCGCTTTCTTATTGGTGAACCGACTAAAGTCAGATGCCGCTGTCACCCATGCCAAGTTAAAGGCCGCTAAGGTGTCAGCAGCCACCCCAGAGGTCATCCGCATACTGTGTGGTGGCTGCCAGCCGACGATTTCATGGAAGGAGACCGTTCGAAATACAACCACGGATTCCCACAAGACGAAGATAACGACCAGGATAATACCAATTCGTTCGATCAACCGAACCGACCGTTCGCCCAATGAAATACTTAATAAATGCAAGATGCTCATGATGATAATCCCGACGATCAACCCGAAGGTCCCACCCGGTTTGCCATACAAAGGCCAGCCGAAGAGCTCCCCGAAGATGTAACTAATCGATGTTGCCGCGATAAATGTATTGACCGCAGCCCACCCGATAAACTGAATCACGTTAATGACCGAGGGAATAAAGCTCCCACGTAGCCCAAACGAGGCTCGAGTCAGCGCCATTGCCGGTAATCCTGTGCGGTAACCCATGTAACTGGCCACTGCCAGTAAAGCGTAAGAGATCAATCCCACAACGACTAACGTGGTCGACGCCGTCAAGAACCCACAGGCGGCAATAACCCCACCAATATACCAAGTTCCGTTATTAGCGTTAGCACCAATCCACGTAGCAAACATGTCCCAATTGGACATTCGCCGGTGCTCACGGGGAATTGATTCAACTCTCCCGAATTCCTTAGGTGCTTTTGTTGCGGTTGCTTTAATCTCTTGTGCCATACGTCCTCACCTTTCTCTTCTCGAATGCTGCGAACTGTTTTGACTCTGGAGCTATTAAATTGTGGTTACTGGTCGCCTGCAGCTTATGTTGCGAAGGTACCGTCAACTCTGTTGGCAGCTTCCCATCACTCTCCACGAGCACTCGCCAAGCCTAGACGATTAACCAGACGACCTATGTACATCGTGATCGGCAGAACACCGACCACGTTTAAGCCTTTAATTTGACGTTTCAACCTGTTAGTCCCTCAGTCACGATTCATTTTCACCGGCCCGGAGACGCAATAACCGCCACCTTAGCCCAAGCTGAGAAAACTAAAGAATTTGGCCAACAAACTCGCCAGCTGAGAGGGTGTTGAAGTCGTAAGTCTTGAAGTCCGCGACGTTTTTGCTGTACCAGTGCATGCTTTCAGTGATCATCAAGTTAACGGCTTCGTCTTTTTCCTGTAGCGCAATGATTGGTTTATGACTCATCGTGGCAACACCCAACTCGTAGGCCGTCCCGGAATCCAGATTCTCGGCTTCAAAGTCAATAACCGTGACAATCACATCGGCCACTGCAATTTGATCCATGTCACGGTGGAAGATTTCTGTGGCCCATGCCTTGGTAAACTGTTCGTTGGCAGCATCTTGATGAAGCCGTGGTGAGTAAAAGTCCTTGACTGTTGGATTGGCTTCCAAGGCAGCTTCCAAGCGTTTCACCCGGTCGACCTGTTCTGGACTAAAGAATGGACTCGCAACGTAAATCTGTGACATAACTAAATTCCTCCATCGATTCGATTTCAACCCTCTCGGCATGAAAAAAGCGGCCGAATCCCGCAAGAATTCCAGCCGCTAGGTTCACTCATGCTTAGGCGCACAAATGACTTCTACCGTACCTTTATCAGCCTCACGGGACTAAATTAAAAGGACTTATTTGGTTGTTGTAGAATATTATACGGGCCGACTGTTCATTCGTCAAACCCCAGATCGTCGAAAATGATTGGGGTTAATCGGTAAACCACCTGCTGTGTCAGTGATAACTAATTTTTTCAATTAATTCCCAAACGTCGGAAATTGCCGGTTTACGTATTGGGACCTTTAAGACCTGATTCTCACGGCTGGAACTCGGCCTAAAGACCGCACTTCGGCTTTAGCTGGCCGCTCTCAGCGTCACGCCCCATTTTCATCAGTCCGGCGGGGGCACCAAAAAATTAGTTAACCCCCATGGTTGTCAGGGGATTACGGACTTGCTACACTGGTTATATCAGGAGAGGAGTTTCAACCATCCATGTCATCTGAAAACCATCACTTGCCCAACCGCATTAAACTGATCTGGGGAATCAGCGCAGCCGGGAGTTTTGTCGCTTTGTTAGTCATCACCGGCATCATCTGGCTCACCTACCGCTACTGGGATTGGCCGCTCTGGCTGGTCTCTGCCTTTGTGGCAATCACCATCATCGAACCCATCATCGAAGCCGGGCTCATCCCCTACCGGTACCGATTCACACGCTACCAAATTTCTGCGGTCGCCGTTGAGATGCAGTCTGGTTTCATCTTTAAGAAACGGGTAGCCATTCCGATTGCTCGAGTCCAAAATGTGACCCTTAACGCCGGGCCCTTACTACAGTGGCAGAAGTTGACCAAGGTCTCGATTGCCACGGCTTCCACTGATCACGGCATCGAAGGGCTGGAACTCGATGAAGCTGAAGCATTACGCGATCAAATCATGCGGCTCGCGCGGGAGGCCCGCCATGCTGAAGGCTAAGCGTACCCATCCGCTGGGACTACTGTTGCACATTGCCAACGCAATTAAGGAATGCTGGTTTCTATTTATTATTATTTTCACGCTCTACAACCAGCCTCTCTGGTTCGCATTAGGCTGGGCCGGCGTTATCATCGCCATCTTCATCTGGCCAACCACCCGCTGGGCCACGTTGAGCTACCGCGTGACGCCAACGGCCGTCGAAGTGAACTCAGGTGTCTTTGTTCGGCATCACGAACACATCCCCTATTCACGGATTCAGACGGTTCAACGTAAACAGTGGTTCTTTCTGGCACCCTTTAAGCTGGAAGAGCTCTACATCGAGACTGCCAGTCACGACGACAGCAAGCCCGAGGCCCGTCTCGCCGCCGTTCCCACGACACTCGCAGATACCATTGACACCTACCGTTTGGGAGCAGTCACGTCACCAACTGGTGCGCCAGACACGATGGCAACGACGGACACTGCAGGGACGGATGATGCACCAGTAACTGCAGCCACCACGGTGACCGCTCATTACCGTATCAATAACCGCACACTCCTCAAGTTTGCGTTTACTTCGACGGGATTCATCCCGCTGCTCTTGATTCTGTTAGCCATTTACAATAAAATTCCGCGCAACTGGACCGACACTTTGATTGCTGATGCCACTCATTTAGCGTTAGTCGTGCTGGTTGGTGGTGCCGTGGCCGTGGTCGTCATCGCTTGGATTGGGGCCTTTCTTTGGACCTACATCCGCTACTTTCACTTCGACGTTGCCTTACAGGGCGACCAGTTAAAAACGGCGAAGGGGCTGTTCCAGCGCAATACAATTACCGCCCCACTCAAACGGATCCAGGCCATCCGGGTCAAACAAAATATCTTTCGGCAGTGGTTACACATCCAAACCGTTCAAGTTTTACTGGCCTCCAAGGCCGCGTCCAAAGACGACGATGACGACCTGGTGATTCTGCCGGCCGTGCCACAATCACAGCTCTATGATGTCGCACCCCCATTTGTCAGCTGGCTGCCGGATCACACCCCGGACCTCGGTGACCTCAATGTTGCCGACCACCGAAAGTGGTACCTGGTGCGTAACGCCCTATTGATTGTCCTTGCACCGGTAGCCCTCGCCAGCTACTTTCTACCACACTGGATGGGGGCCTTTGCCCTGATCCTCGTCATCGCCTTCTTCCAGGGCCGCTTCGCCGCACGCCAAACCGGTGGTGGCTTGATCACACCCCGGATGCTGGCGCTACAGACCGGCCACATGTGGACCAAGGAAACCTACTACCTCCCCGTTGACATGATTCAATCAGTCCGGCTAAACCAGTCGATCTGGATGAAGCGAACCGGACTCATGCACCTCATCGTCAACGTACGTCATGGCAATAAGAACCAGGCAATTGAACTGCGCTATCTGAAAGCTGAACAGGCCCAACATATCTACGACTGGTACCTAGAGACTGTCTGAAAAGACCATCACCACAATCAAGGCCATTCCCCATCTAATCGGGAATGGCCTTTTTATATATTTTCTGACAAAAGGGGCACCCACAACCACAACAGTTGTTGGTACCCCTTCAATCTCGTCACGCCGTTCCCCAACGTCGTGACGCTCCCCTTGGTACTCACTGACTTCCCCAAGCCGTGGTGTACCGAACCTACTTTAGTTAAAACCTACTCTCTAGCCGCGTTTACGTTCACGCCATTGATGCCACTGCTCACCCAATCGGGGACGCCATAACCACGCGTATCCGAATAATATTGTCAGCAGAAGTACCAGCACGAATGACGTCCCATCTGACGTCCAACTGAAGAACATCGTGACGTAGATGACAAAGACGATGTATACCGGTACCCGCAAGTGTGGGAACATTAGGTACTCCCCGTTATGTTCCAGTGAAAGACGTTTATACAGAGCCACTCCCCAGATAAGCAGTCCCAGGGCGAGAATGACAGCAAACGTCAAGACGCACCACATGATCTGCGTATCTGATAGCGAGGTGAACTTCCTCACTATATTACCACCAAACGCACTATACCCGCCTAAAGAAAAGGTAAAGCCCGCGATGGTCACAACCAGTGGGCCACCTTGACCAATGATCAGAGAGGCAAACCAGCTGATGGCGAACAGACCAAACGAAATCATCAGTCCGAACAGCCAGGAGGACAGAATGCCCGGCCACCCAATATGCCAAGTGTAACCGCTCGGGGTACCAACCCAGTAAATCAGGTACTGCACGGCTGTTGCTGTGATATCGATGAATAAAAGGACCAGAAAAGCCACTTTGATTTTTGACCAGTAGATTCGTTGCCGGCTGAAGCCACTACTGAACAGAAATTGATTGAAATTATCCCGTAAGTCGAGATGCATCATTTCTAAGCCGGCCAACCAGGCAGCAATCATCAACCAGACGGAAAACCCGGAAAAGTAGGTTCCCCGATACGGTTCCCATTGTTGCATGGCTACGGCGCTCACCAGATTATGATTGTAGTGATCCCCAGCCACATCGTGGAGGGCAATCAGTGCGATCATGATGCATCCAAATAGGGCCATTGCCCCAATGGCAAATAACATTCTGCGATGGCGTTGCCAAATCAACTGATCTAAACGATTCTTAAACATGTCTGCGTCTCCTCCCCTACTTCAACAGCTGGTAACCCGTGTCGTGCGCCAAGTTAGCGCGGAACAGGTCTTCCAGAGTCAATGGTAATTCTTCAAACAGGACTGGCTTCAGCGCCTTCAACGCTTGGTCGATGGCGGGCGTGTAGTCGGTGATTACAACGACTAACACCCGACCAGAAACGCGGATCAATTGGCTATGTTCTTTGAGCACGTCTGGAATCACCTTGTCATTTAAGACCAGCTGAATTTTCTTGGCCCGCGCACGGACCTCTTCCAAGTTGTAGTCGTGAATTAACTGACTATCCTTCAGTAAGAGGACGCGATCACTCAAGCCATCCAACTCATTTAAATCATGTGAAGAGATCAAGAAACCCTTCCGTTGATCGGCCACTTCATCGATGACCATTGTGGCAATATTCTCACGCACAATCACGTCCAGCCCGTCAAAGGGTTCATCCAAAATGATGTAAGTTGCATTCGAAGTCAGCGCTAAGATCAGATTAACTAAAGCTCGCATCCCCTTGGAGAGTCGCCGATACTGACTGTTTCGATCAAGATCGAACTGCGCGATTAGCTTTGTATAGCGTTCGCCGTCAAAGTGGGGATACACCGTCCCAAAGAACCGAGGCAGTTCCCACAACCGATAAGTACTTAAAAAGTTATATTGTGTATCGATAAAGAAGAGTTGTTCCTGTCGGCTAGGTACTTCAAGCGTGTCCTCGCCGTCAATTGTGACGTGACCTGCTTCCGCCACGTATTGGTTCATCATCGTTCGAAATAACGTGGTCTTCCCCACACCATTTCGCCCGACTAAGCCGATGATTTCCCCAGGTGCCCATTCAAAGTTAATATCCTGAATGATTGGCCGCTGGCTAATCTGTTTACTTAATCCAGTGACTTGTAACGTCATTGTTCTACCCCCTCATATGCCGCCTTGATCCAATCGACAACTTCGTCCAGCGGTACGCCGAGGTACCGAATCTCCGTCAATAATGTCAGGAGTTGTTTCTTCGTGGCAACCACCTGAGCCGAATCGCCGGCCGGTGTGACTGCCTCGCGGACGTAAGTGCCCTTCCCGTGGACCGTAGTGATGACTTGCTGCGCTTCCAACTGCTTGTAAGCCTTGCTGACCGTGTTCGGGTTCAGTTGTTCCTGCCGTGCCATCTCTCTGACGGACGGTAACCGGTCACCCGGCCGCAAGATTCCCTGGACGATCTGTTGTTTAACGCGTAACACCAGCTGCTCATAGTACGGCAGACCCGATTGATCATTTACTTGCATGGTTTTCACCCCTTGGTTTGGCTACGTGTTCTGTGTGTACTATTATACCTAGTACAGTTAAAATGACAACCCCTTGTTTGAAAATTAATTGCAATCTCTGATTAGACTGGCACCTCCCGAGATGGTGAAAATGGATCGCCGGATCGCGATGGGCGGACGTTCAGAGTCACAAAGCGGTCTCTGAACTTACCTTTAAACCGCTAAGGCCCGCGTCTCAAAGACACCAGTTCTCTATGTGGCAAACCAACGCGCTAGCACATTGCCGAAACACAAAAGGACCAGCCAAACCGTAGCTCGCTGGTCCCAAAACTATAGTATATTTAAATTCCCCGAATTCAATGACGTCATAGTCCCCACTACGCCGTTGACCATTTCATCGCTAGGACCCCACAGGTGGCCTAACAATGATATTGCTACAAATCATTAACCCTAATCTAATCATAATCCCAGTAACCTTCTGAGCCATCTGTCGCAATGAATACGAACACTGATTGTCTCTAGGTTCGCCGTAGGAGTGGCTCCCTAGTCCACTCCATTACCGTTATTGTCGTGGTCATCGTCAACAGCCGTTCCCTGGGGCTCGTCGTAACGCACGACCAATTGATTAAAGAACTTCATCCGGGCCATGTCGTAGTAAGGTTGTACGAACAATCCCGCCAAGCCAAAGGTAATCATCGACAGCAAGAACCAGCCAATGAAACTCAGGTCCATGATGAACAAGAATGCCTTGTTACCGTCCATCAATTGCCGTGACTTCGTAATCGCCTGCAATGGTGACAGATCCTCACCCTTATCAACAGCGTCCCGATACAGGAAGAATGCCTGTGAATAGGAATAAGACTTAATGAAACCAGGCACGACCAACAGCAGACTCCATAGGAACGTGAAGATGGCAATCAGAATGCCAATGAAGATCCAGCCTAGAAAGTACCGACCGTTATCAAATAACTTGAAACTCCGTTGAATGGGATTATCCAATTCGGCGGTTCCCCGGTCGATGTCGATCATGGTCAAACGGGTCCCCGCCCGCATCATCGATCCCGCAATAATTAATAACCAGCCGAATGAAAAGAACCCGCTAATAACGGTACTCCCATTGTTCGACAACGTTTGTGTAAAGATGTTGACGCTACGCTCGTAAACCATCCCGCCGATCCAATTCAACGCGATCCAAAGAATTGAGAGTAATATGTAAAACCCAATGTGATCCAAGATTTGACTCTTGGCTCCTAATTTAAAATTAATTCGATCTTGCGAATCCATGTAAACTCCTCCTCGTTTTCATTGCCTGTGATTGTTTCATTGTAACATAATTGTCACATTAGTTTTAGATTTAATGGCAAGAGCTTAGGTAAGACCAACCTCACCGACCGTATCGGAAATAGCCAATGGTTAAACAGTAACCACCCGATTGACTTCGGCTATCTGAACGCTAAGAATGGGACCGGAAGTAATGTTATTGAAGTGGCTGGCAATCAGCAGGTCTTTAACCTGCACATCAATAATATTCCAAACAAGGGTTACGTTTATCGGGCTTACCGGTCGGCACGAACTTAGCCCCCCAACACACATTAGGACAAATAAAGACTCGGTCGTTTTCCTTTTCTATTGCTTACTGAGAGGCTTGTTACAATTCAGCATCTCATTAAGCAACATATTCTAACCTCTTCAAGCTTGCCCCTATTGTAATTTGTACGGTATAATCCAAAATGTAAATTAAGAAAAGGGAAACTCTAACACCACATGTTTTTAATTTGGAAAAAAGAAACCCGTTGATGCGACTGGCTTTTAGCTGTTGATGCTTATTTGTGGAAAAAGAAATGGTGAAAAATGACAACTGAAGAATTATTAAATCTGGTACAGACTCACGATGAATCTGAAATATTAGACTTCAAAGAAAACGCCCTGCAACGAGCAGACGAAATCGGCGAGTATGTATCTGCTCTTGGAAACTCAGCGTTACTAACTAACAATCCAGCAGCATATCTCATTTGGGGCGTCAAAGACATGACTAAGGAAATTGTTGGTACACACTTCAATCCGTATTTAACAAAAGAATCTAGCAAAAGTAACCAACCGCTCATTAACAAAGTCGAAACTGCAACCGAGCCACGTCTGAACTTACAATGGCAGAAACTAATTGTAAATGAAAAGAATATCATTGTCCTTTCAATCGATGTTACTCACGTGAGCAGACCAATTAAGTACCTTGGGAAAGAATATATCCGAGTTGGCACATCAAATAGTCAACTGTCTAAATTCCCAGAAAAAGAAAGACGATTGTGGCAAGCGTTTGAATCATCAAAATTTGAATTAGAATTCGCACAAACGGATCTATCATTTGTGGATGTCCAAAACCTCCTAGATATTAATTATTACATTAGGAGACGAGAACTTTTTGATACTAATGTTGCCCAAACAATTGATGCGTTGGTCCAAGATAAAGTTATTGTTCAAAATGGCAACAGATTTAATATCACCAATCTAGGAGCCTATACTCTAGCTAAGAATATAAACGCCTTCCCACGACTACAAATGCGGACTATTCGAATAACACAATATTCTGGAAAGCAACCGTTAAGTAATGCTATTTTTGATATAAAGGGATCCCAAGGTATCGCCGTTGGCTTCGATGACTTGATTAAAAATATCATGGCTCATATTCCATATTCCGAAGATTATTCAAATGCTAGTAGACAAGATATTCCAATGTTTCCACAAATTGCTATTCGTGAGCTAGTCGCAAATGCGTTAGTCCATCAAGATTTTACGATAACAGGTAGTAGACCATTTGTAGAAATATTTGATTCTCGACTTGAAATTTCTAATCCCGGAATACCACTAATCGATCCCAAACGGTTCTTAGATTTTAAACCACGATCGAGAAATGATGAATTAGCTAATCTTTTGAGTAACCTTCATATTGTCGAATCCAGAGGAACAGGAATTGACAAAGTCGTTAACTCTCTCGAAGAAGCTGATTTACCAGCTATGAGCATTCGTGCTCAATCAGCGGAGTCTACAGTTGTAACGCTCCATGCAAAAAAAGCATTTGGAAAGATGAGTATAACAGAGAAAAATCAATCTATTTACTGGCATGCATGTCTGAAATACGTTGCAGACGAACAAATTAACAACACCTCTCTTCGTGAACGCTTTCGCTTGACAACAAGAGATAGTGCAGCAATATCTAAGGCAATTAATAATGCAATAAATGCAAAACTAATTAAGCCTTATGATCCGAATGCAGGAAAGAAGTTCGTCAAATATATTCCATTTTGGGGAATAGATGCGCTAGACAGAAAAAAATGTGGTCAACTGCTCACGTGTAATCGTCAGATTCTGATTCAATACTAATGTTCTGACTGTTAACTTATTTTGCGATCAAACCATTAATTGTAGATCAATACTAGTTTTTTTTACAAATCATTACACGTGATACCCACGGGGAACGACTGCCACAGCCTCATTGCTGGTAGTCGTTCCCCGTTTGTGTAACAAAAATGTTCTGCTAGCAGGAAAACAGTACAATTCTTTACCCCCTTACTAGCTTATCCGTCAAGCCGTCGACACTATCCATTTACCCTCTGTGACTCGTTGTGCCAGCCAGGACTAGTTATTCGTGATTTCTACTTCATTGGATTCCTTGGTAGCCGGATGCCCAAATTCAGCCTGCTTAAATACCAGCCGATACCACAACGAAATCCGATACGATTTGTGCTTAGTTCCCTGAACCATTTGAAGACTCACTGCCGGCCCGATGCCACCATTCACGCGATGTATAAACTAGTTTCGGTCTAAAATATTAACTTGCCTGCAACCCAAAAACCTTGCTACAATGGTTGGGAATACTACGATCGCTCTGCTAGTTTTTAGAAAAGGGAGTTACATACGATGAAGAAGTTTTGGAAAATCACGATTGGTGTCCTGCTGGCACTGATCGTGGTCGGCGGCGCCGCGGCCTACCATGAGCGCCACAATATTCGCCGCTACCTGTTGGTTCATCAACGTTACGCCAAGAAAGATATTTTGACGACCAACCAGATCAAGCTCAACATTCGGCCGGCACTCGCCACCACGAATACGACCAGTACCAACAAGCTAAGTAAGACCTACCGACAAGACTTGAAACAGGTCAAGACTGGATCCACCAACGCCAAGGTTATTGTGAATCCCTACAAGACCTCACCACTTGCCGGACTGATTCTGGTCAAGACCGAGGCAGCCACTAAGGTCACACTGACCGTTCATGGAGACACGCCCGCCACAACGATTACCAAGCCCCTCAAAGGTTACAAGACCCAACACGCGGTCGGCGTTCTCGGCCTCTACGCCGACCGAACCAATCGTGTCACGCTGACCTTTACCCGCAAGAATGGGACCACGACGCGGACGACCTACACCATGAAGACAGCTGCCGCCCCCAAAGAAATCGGAAAGAATACACTCAAGACTAGCAAGCCCAAACTGATGGCGTTAGGTCAAGGCAATACCAAGTTGACCTTCGCTGTCAGCAGTCTCGGCTACACCTACGGACTGGACGCCAAGGGGCAGATTCGCTGGTACTCGACCAAGCCAATTTCTCACGTGTTCAAGCAGCTAGCCGATAAGCACCTGCTAATCAATACCAAAGTGGTGGCTAGTAACGCCAAATCCAACGCGCTTCAGGAGACCGACTTTTACGGACGCGTTTACCATCAGTACAACCTAAACGGCCTCTTCCCGACCAAGGATGACCCGTCCAAGCTAGCTGATAACACTGTGATTCACCACGACGCCATTGAGTTGCCGAACCATAACTTTCTGTTGACGGTAGACGATGGGAGTAAGAAGTTTGTCGAGGATACCATGATCGAGGTTGATCGCAATACTGGGAAGATCAAAAAGATCATTGATCTCAAGCGCATTCTGCCCAAGTCGGCCTACGAAAATTACAACGGGACCCACCGTTCCGACGGCAAGATTGACTGGTTCCATCAAAATTCCATGACCTACAACCGCAAGAACGGCGAGCTCATCATTTCCGGGCGAAATCAGGACATGATACTGGCCATTAACTACAAGACCGCCAAGCTCAAGTGGATCCTGGCCGCACCGGAAAAGTTACCACAGCGTTATCACAAGTACCTGTTAACGCCAACAACCACCCATTACCGTTACAACGGCGGTCAGCACGCCGTTATGTTGATCAACACAGCTAAGAAGACCAGTCGTCAGATTGACTTGGAATTCTATGATAACAATGTGCCCGTCACTCGGGGCAAGACCAAGCAGTCCAAGCAGTGGTCGGCCGGTGAAATCGTCCACATCAATCAGCTGAAGAAGACCGTCACCAAGACCTGGAGTTTTGGTCGGACGTTGGGTAAACGTAACTTTACCAACATTGTCGGCAGTAGCTACGCCGTTGGTAAGGGCAACACCTTGATTGGCTTCGGCTATGCGGACAACGGAAAGCGCAGTGAGTTCGTGGAAGTTAACCGCAAGACCAACCAGATTGTCTTCGACGTCGATCGAACTGGCTTCGGTCATGGGGATTGGAGCTACCGGGCCCAGCGGATGACACTGTATCCAGGATCGGCTAACCTTAGCTTGCAGAATATTCAGACCAAATAAGTGTGACAGCCTGTTGTCTGCAATATTCTGAACTGATTTACCAGTAAACTCAGCAGCAAGTCAAATCAAAAGCACCCTTCCAATTTTAACCTTGGAAGGGTGCTTTTGCTAAATTAAGTCGCTTTAATTTAGATGTAGAGGTTCCGCTAGTTCAGATGATAGGCATCCCCATACATCCGCCAATGCAACGGCCGTTTAAGCTGATAGTTGCCAGCTTTGATCAGCTGTTGTTGAACCTTCAGCCGGGAGAGATCCTTGTGCGCCGTCTCTTGCCGCATGACTTGGGTGCGAACCTTCAGAAAGGCCCGCAGATACTGCGCCTGATCGCCGCCCTGTCGTGGTGTCTTGGCCAGCTTCAATGCTCGCCGCCGGATACCACCAAAGCTACTATTGTCATCCCCGGGACCATGAACCACGATGGCGTCGTAATAGATATACTGGCCTAAAGGACTGAGATTATCCTGTTTAGACGCGCGAAGTACCGGCCGCAGGTATTGCCGATTCAAAATTTCATCTTGCGCGCGCACCATCTTCGGCTCCTTAGCGGCATCACGCCAGGCCCGCACGAACTTTGGCCCTAAACCCGCGTGAGAGGCCGTGCCGTTTACACGCCGAAGTGCCGGTAAGTATTGTCTCAACCCATTATGATGTGGCTTCAACCGACAGTAACGCTGGACAACCTGCTTCAAGTCCCCCGTCGCTGAGGTGAAACCAATGATGCCAGCCGTATACCCCCGGCGATCGCCAATATCTTCGATGTAGCCATACTGCTGCCGATAATTTGTCGTCGAGTTCTCAGCACTAGCTACCAATGAAAAGGTCGTCGCGCGCAGTTGACCGGATTTGATGGTGTGTTTGGCTTGGTAACCAGTCTGTATCGTACAGCCACCGAGACTCACCACCCCCAACACCAGGCAAAATCCCCATAAAATTTTTCTGAATTTCATTCAACTATCTCCCCGATTCAAAGCTATCCCGTCTTTTCGTTTTCTGATAATGACACCCAGCGACTAGGAAACATTCTCCAGATAGGCCACATTCTTCTGAAGCGTTCGATACAGCTTCTTCGACTTCTTCGAATAATTAGCGTACGCTTTATAGTTTTTCAGAAACTTTTTACCTTGCCAGTATGTATTATCCATTTGCTTATTCAGCACCAGCAAATTCTTCCCCTGGTTACCGGCGAGATCAGCTTGATATTCCAGACTACTCCGATTGAAGGCCATATCGGCTCGCACTGCTGCGCTCCCCATTAACTGTTGCGCGGTTGACGTTGCCACCTTGTTGTATGGCGACATCCTCTTGATCGACCAAGTCTTCGTTTTGGAAGCAATCATATAAGTCTCATTCTGACTATTTTGGCTGACCAAATCTTGGTCGTATTTACCGCCGACATGCCCCCAAAGCGTTGACTTCCGCGACACGACCTTTTTGCCTTGGTAAACGACCAAGTCTACCTTAACAGCGTTGCCAGCCGGCTGTTCGCCCGCGATAAATTCATAGCGTTTGCCAGCCTGCTTCTTAGAAAACGCCGCGACATAAGTCTCACCATTCTTGGGAACCCGAAGCAGGGATAGCTTGAACCCCTGTGCCTTGAAAATCTTATTTGTCGCCGCGCAATCCTTGTGATCAATGACATTTTTTGTCTTCGCCTGAGCCGTTATCCCCGCACCCAAACTAACCAAGCCGAACACCATAACCGTTAACCCCAACTTCAAACCATCTTTTACCCGCAACCTAAACACTCCCCGAAACATCTTATTTAGTTAACCACATGATGGCATTAATCAATCCCCTATATAATCCGCCTTCAAATAATCCCTGTCAATGTTGAATTGCCAGTCAAGCCACGCAAAAAGGACCCAGAAATCTCTTCTGGATCCTCGCGGTCTTTCCAAGGCACTAATGTTCGCTAATTACTGCTAGAGCTGCTCTGAGTTGGCATGCCACTAGGTTTGCCTGACGGGCGACCTTTCATGCCCTTCGGTGCGTTTTTTAGCTGCGTTGTTTGTGCAGACTTGGCCTGCTGCTGGCCGAGCATGTAGCCCGTCCCGCCGCCACCGACGAATAAGATGAGGCCGGCAACGACCAAGGCTAGCCAGCGTTTGGGTCCTTTACGCGTTGATTGCATCTCGGAACCATCCTTTCTAAAAATAAACTGCGATCGCATAAGTAGCAGTATACGGGAGTTTTCTTAACTCTGGCTAAATCGTTCGGAGTCTATGGGTTGCTTTCCATTTAAAAAGTCGGTAATATATGAACTATGCTTTGGGATTAATTGATTAATATTCGGAAATGGGGAATGTGCCAAATGCATAATGTTTATTTTAACCACGACGGTGGCGTCGATGATTTAGTCTCACTACTACTCTTGCTGCAGATGCCAGATATTCATCTGACCGGAGTCAGCGTCATTGGCGCCGATTGCTACCTGGAACCCGCACTGGCTGCTAGCCGTAAGATTATTGACCGTTTCGGCCACGACATCCAACTCGATGTGGCCGCTTCCGATTCACGGGGCGTCAATCCTTTTCCCAAGGTGTGGCGACTCGATGCCTTTAGTCTCGACGCCCTACCCATCTTGAACGAAGCCGGGACGGTGACCACTCCCGTCGCCGCCAAACCTGCCCACCTCGATCTGATCGACAAGGTTCAGGCTGAGGATGGTCAGACCACGCTACTCATGACGGGGCCACTGACTGACCTTGCTCGCGCGCTGACCACCGACCCTAGTATTGTTGACAAAATTGATCAGCTTTACTGGATGGGTGGCACTTTCGATGGTCACGGAAACGTCGCGGAACCCGAGCAGGATGGCACGACCGAATGGAATGCCTTCTGGGATCCCGATGCCGTGAAGACCGTCTGGGACAGCCAGATTCCCATCCAAATGGTGGGCCTGGAAAGCACGCACCAGGTGCCACTGACCCCAGTTATCCGACAACACTGGGCTACCTTACGCCAACATCCAGCGATTGATTTCATCGGTCAAGGGTACGCGTTGGTGCCTGCCCTACAACACTTTGAGACCAACTCGACCTACTTTCTCTGGGACGTTCTGACCACGGTAGCCACCGAGACGCCGGCCATTGTCACCACAAAGGTCGTGACCAGCGATGTCCTCACAACTGGCCCTGGTCGTGGCCGTACATTTGAGACACCTGATGGTCGCCCCGTGACGTTGGTCACTCAGGTCGACCACGATGGCTTCTTTCAGCGGATCGACGAATTGGCCATCTTAGCCGATAAATAAGTTATACTAAGGGAAGTGGCAACGATGTCGCTTCCTTTTTCGATGATATAACGACGACACGTTCTACATAGAATATTGATCTCAGCGACTTAAAAAAATACATTGTACAAGGAGACAACGTTTATGCTTCCCATCACCATAGGTATTACTATCGGCATCATCGTATCCTTCCAGACCGCCGTCAATTCACGACTGCGGCGCTTTATTGGCTCACCCTATCAAGCTTCGTTCGTCTCATTTGCTATCGGGACCCTCTTCCTGGCGATCATCACGCTACTGGGTCATCAATCACTGCTGGTCTCCGGCACTCTATTGGCAACGCAACCCTGGTGGATCTGGATTGGTGGCCTGTTGGGTGTAATCTTTCTAACCACCAATATTCTCCTGTTTCCACACATTGGCGCCGTTCAAACGGCCATCATGCCAATTCTGGGACAGGTCATCATGGGGTCAGTCATCGACAATTTTGGCTGGTTCAACGCAACCAAGCAGCCCCTGACCCTCATCAAAGCTATCGGTCTTCTGCTCGCACTGGCCGGCATCATGATCACGGTAGCGCTGCCGGAAATTCTACAGCGGCGTCATCAGGTGCAACGGTCAACGACTGCTAGCAATTCCCTACTTTGGCGCTTGTTGGGAGTGCTGGCCGGGGCACTCGGCGCGACCCAAACGACCATCAATGGTCGACTTGGACTCGTCCTGAACTCGGCAGTTCACGCGGCCTTTATCTCATTTTTGATTGGGACGCTGGGACTACTGATCATCGTCCTCATCGCCAACCATGGACTAAAGGAAGTCCGCCGAGCAGCCGGACCGGGTAAGCCTTGGTGGCTGTGGATTGGTGGGGTGTTGGGTGCCATCTTCGTGCTGGGGAACGCCTATCTGGCCCCGATTATCGGTACTGGTCAAACCGTAGTCTTCGCCTTACTGGGACAAATTGCTGGAGGGCTTCTCGTCGATCAGTTTGGCTTGCTGGGCGCAAACCGTAAGCCGGTCGTTCCGGTGCAGCTGTTAGGACTGGCAACACTGATTGCTGGAGTTGTGATGATTCGCCTATTCTAATAAACTAGCTTAAAGTGACGATTCACTGGTAAATCACCATTGCGTCATCCTGCGAAGGTACACAAAAAGAGGCCGAAGAACTAATTCTTGGCCTCTTGCTTTAACGTTAAAATTTTATTTGTCAGCGTACAATGCGTTAACTTGGTCTTGAACCTGTTTGTGGCCCAAGAATTCATCGTAAGTCGTGTCGGCCCGATCCACAATGCCATTAGGGCTAACTTCAATGATTCGGTTAGCAATCGTCTGAATGAACTCGTGGTCATGGGACGTGAAGAGAATACTGCCGGTGAAACCAACCAGACTGTCGTTCAATGCCGTGATAGATTCCAGATCCAAGTGATTGGTTGGGTCGTCGAGTAGTAGCACGTTGGCCTTGCTCAACATCATCTTGGAAAGCATCGCCCGGACCTTTTCGCCCCCGGACATCACGTCGACTTCCCGGTTTACATCGTCACCAGAGAACAGCATCTTCCCAAGGAACCCCCGTAAGAAGGTGTTGTCGCTCTCTTCCTTGGACGCAAACTGTCGCAGCCAGTCAATAACCGTCAACTCATTGTTAGCAAAGTAGTCGTTGACGTTCTTAGGCAAGTAAGTTGTGCTGGTCGTTTGTCCCCAGGTCACAGTCCCGCTATCAGGTGCCATTTCACCAGCGATGATTTGCATCAAAATAGTAGTCGTTAAGTCATTGCGGCTGATGAATGCTGTCTTCTCATCGGGACGCAACGTGAAGTTGACGTCGTCGAGAATCGTTACGCCATCGATGGCCTTGGAAATGTGTTCCACGCGAACCAAGTCGTTTCCGAGTTCTCGTTCTGGAGTGAACTTAATGAACGGGTACTTTCGTGAAGAAGGCTTGATGTCATCTAACGTGATCTTTTCCAATTGCTTCTTCCGAGATGTCGCCTGTTTAGACTTCGAGGCATTGGCACTGAACCGCGCCACGAATTCTTGCAGTTGCTTGATCTGGTCAGCCTTCTTGGCGTTAGCGTTGGCCTTCAGTTGCGCAGCTAGCTCACTGGATTCCATCCAAAAATCGTAGTTTCCGACAAACAGCGTAATCTTGCCAAAGTCCACATCGCACATGTGGGTGCAGACTTGGTTCAGAAAATGCCGGTCATGGGAAACGACGATGACGGTGTTTTCGTAATCCGCCAGAAAGTTTTCCAACCAACTGATAGATTGAACATCCAACCCGTTGGTCGGTTCGTCTAAGAGTAAAACATCAGGATGACCGAACAGGGCTTGGCCAAGTAAGACCTTCACCTTTTGGGGTTCCGTTAATTCACGCATTTGAACCTGGTGGAGAGATTCATCGATGCCCAGGGCTTGCAGCATTTGGCTCGCTTCGGCTTCGGCTTCCCAACCACCCATTTCACCAAACTCACCTTCAAGTTCAGCGGCGCGAATCCCATCTGCATCGCTAAAATCGGCCTTCATGTAGATGGCGTTCTTTTCGGTCATGATATCGTAAAGCTTCTTGTGACCTTGAATCACTGTGTTCAAGACAATTTCATCTTCAAAGGCAAAGTGATCTTGGTTCAGGCTGGACATCCGTTCGTTAGGGCCCATGGAGACGGTCCCAGTCGTCGGCTTTAACTTGTTTTCGATAATCTTTAAGAAAGTGGACTTGCCGGCGCCGTTAGCGCCAATGACCCCGTAGCAATTCCCCGGGGTGAATTTGAGATTGACTTCGTCGTAGAGCTTCCGGTCGGAGAACTGCATACTGACATTATTGACGGTTAACATGAATGAACGATACCTCCTAGATTTTTGCGTAAAAAACCAACGTGTCAGTTAACGGCAACGTTGGTTTCCACTCATATTCGTTGTGTTATTTTGGCCTAGTCTACCATAAATATCGTTCACAAGCAACGGTTACGCTACGACCAAGCACGCTGAGCCGCATACCGCTCACGGTAAGACTTCGGTGTCATCAGAAAATGTTGTTTGAAGGTTACGAAGAAATTCTTTTCGGTCCGAAAGCCCGTCTTAGTGGCGATCGTTTGGATGGAATCATCCGAGGTCATCAAGAGTTCCGTAGCCCGTTCCAGCCTAATCTGTCCCAGATAAGCCTTTGGTGAGATACCCATATACTCTTTAAAATACCGAGAGAAATAAACACTGGAGTAATTTAACTTCGCCGCTAACTCAGCAATTGAGACAGGTTGCCCGTAGTTCTGTTGCAGCTCTCCTACGGCCTGTCGCAAAGGCTCTGGCAATGGCAATTGATCATTATCGACCTGCCCGTTGATCTTCAATTGTTTCAGGAGCTGTCCTACCAGCTGATATTCAGCACCCAGGCTTGCCAGGTAATCCGCCTGACTGTCACGCTCGTGAATGGCATTATCCACCAATACACCAACTGCCTGCCCGATGCCGCGATAGGCCGCATCGTGTAGATCCAGATCAACCGGCCCCCAGATTGGGAGCTGCTCATTATCGACCACGTTTCGTAACCAAGCTGCGGGCATCAACAACGTCATAATTTGGTTATTTTCATCCAACATCGTCTCGTAGCTGTGGACCACTTCAGAGTTAATCACGTAGACGTGCCCGGCGGCCATTTCAAAGCTGGAGCCCCCAATATGCACGGTCCCCGGTTGCCCACAATATGGGTAGGCCAATTCTACCGCTTGGTGCCAATGCGGCAATACCAATTTTGGGCCGCCGGTACCGTGACTAATGACGCGCAACGGCAATTGCATTGTAAAGTTTAAGCGTTCGTGATACGGCTGAGGCATGTTTGTTCCCCCATTTCTGCAAAATCTCATCCAACAAAGTAAACGGCTCCAATTTCATTACCCCCAAGTAGACCAATTGCAGCAAGTTATTTTGTACCGTAGTATACCACGTTAATCACCCAGATGGTTAAAATAAGTAACGCAATCATTAAATTATGGGATTATGCACTTACTAAATCCCCAGTACAATGTACTTGTATCATCCGATAGGGGCCAAACAGATTTACAAGAGTCGGGTTCCTATCACACAGCCATAGAAAACCTCGCGAAAGTTTGTCCGTCAGCGCCGATTCTCGCCGCTACTGGGGAGTGCCAGTGAGACCAGCTGCTAGTCGCACAAGAGCGCCTAGCCATCACCTTTCAGGATAATCACATCGACTGCTTTGGGGAGTGGGTCGATCAACCAACTACCGATGGTTTCTCTTGGGGAAGAGATCACCCACCGTACTGTGAAGAAACAGAATAGGCTTTGGCCATCAGAGGCTTTAGGGGGGCAGCTAGACCGAGTTGTTGGGTCTGGTTGTTTTTGTGTGTAAGAGAGTGGAGCAAGGCGCTTAGATTCTGAGCATTAGGGAAATAAGTGGCTTCTGTTCGGCCTCGCCGAGCAGGAGTCACTTATTTTTCTAAGCGGAAGAATCTGCCTTGCGGAACTCGTTTCAGAAGCCGCAAGTTTTCGGACATTCTGGCGAGAGCAAGTCTGACGAACTAAGATAAAGTAACCACTAACAACCTTCGCCGAGCAGGAGTCACTTAGCTTTCTAAGCGCAGGAACCTGCCTTGCGGAACTCGTTTCAATCAGAGCGTAAGTGAGGGCGGTTAGGCCCTGAGCATTAACGTCAATAAGTGCCAGCTTGGCGAAGCCGAGCCGGCGCTTATTGGGGTTAAGCGGAAGGGACTGCCCGAGGGAACGCGTTTCAGAAGCCGCAAGCTTCCGGATAGATCGGCGAGAGCAAGTCTGACGAACTAAGATAAAGTAACCACTAACAACCTGTGCCGGACAGGAGTACTTATTCTTGCTAAGCGCAGGGACCTGCCCAACTGAACACGTTTCAGAAACCACAATTTTCCCAAGTATGCCGGCGAGAGAAAGATAAACGCTCTAGACAAAAATAATCATTCACAACAAAAAGAGGCGTCCGAGAAGTTTTCATCTCGGACGCCTCATATTTATCTCAAAAATACGGACACGCTAGCTAATACCAAGCTACTCCTCCGTAGCTGACTGCAGTTGGTCCGGTCGCTTCAGCAGAAAGGCCATCAGGTAGGAAACAATCAGGAAGACCGACACCACCAGGTATGGGTAATGTGGATTCATATCGAGTAGCATCCCCGACATGATAGGTCCCACAATGTTTCCGACACTCGTCAGAGACATGTTCAACCCGTTGATCAACCCCTGATTGGACTCGCTCGCCTTGGTCAGCAACGTTGTGATGGCTGGCCGCAACAGGTCGAACGCTGAGAAGATGATCAGTGTAGCAATCATCACAGCAATCTTCCCGTGAGCCTGGGTAATCCATACTACGCAGATTGCAGCCAGGAAGAAGCAGACCCGGATAACTCGCCGTTCGCCCCACTTACTGACCAGGGTATCAAACATCGCAACTTGTAAGAATAATGATATTAATCCATTAAGCGTCAACACTAATGCGATATTGCTCAGGCTAAAGTGGAAGACTTCGTTGACGTAGATACTGTAGATACTTTCAAACCCTTGGAGACCAAAGGAAGAGACCAGAATCATGGTAAATAGGATAATGATTGGCACCGTCCAAAATTCCTTAGTCATTGGATGGGCTGCTGGCTTAGTAGCCATAGAGGTCGTCGCCTCCGCGTCCCGAATCTTACTGGTTTCGGCATCGCTTGGCAACAAGCTGATCAGAACGATTGCACTAATCAAGCCCAACGCACCAGCGGCCCAGAACGGTGTCTTGTAGCTGATTCCAGCTAAAATCCCACCAATACCAGGACCCAGGATCAGACCCCCACTAAAGGCAGCCGACAACCAGCCGATGACCCGTGCCCGTTGGCGTTTCGTCGTAATGTCGGCAGCTAAAGCCATCGCCGTCGGCACGACCATGGCTGCGGACAATCCACCGATAACCCGTGAAATATTGAAGGCCATCAACTGGTTGGTCAAGGCAAACAGCACTTCAGAAACCATGAACAGGAACAGTCCTGTCGTTAGGACTGGCTTCCGTCCGATTTTATCCGACAGCCGTCCGATCAAGGGTGATGCCACGAACTGCGCGAAGGCAAACAGGGCACTCATAATCCCCATATCCGTTGCGGTCAGATGCAATTGATTCTTCAGGAACGGCATGACTGGAATCACTAAACTAATTCCCAAACACACTAAAAATTCACTAAACACTAAAATAAAAATGGCCCGTCTCGTTTTCTTCGTCACGATGGCTCACCCCTTCTCGCTAATTTTTACAGCATTGAGATAAATATATCAATATTTAGGGGTGTTTGTCTAATCATCTGCTCATTTTCTCAGAAAATTTTAGTTATTTAGCAACTTATTTCTTTTTAAGGGCAGCTGCCCATCGGCGATAATTGTCCGCAAAATAGCTATCACGAGGATAGACCAAATCCAAATCATGTCGCAATTGCCCGGCCTGAAGGGGTAGGACTGCCAATTTCTTTGTTTGTAAAGCTTCAGCAACCACAGAGCGGTAGACGAAGCTGATGCCACTCCCACGCAATAAGATTTCACGAATCGCAGTCGGGTTATTCACCGTTACCAACTGGGGGAATTCCGCAAAGGTCACATTGGCCGCGTGTGCTAAATTTTCCAAAATTTCACGACTGCCGGACCCTTCCTCCCGCACAATTAAGGGATAGGCGGTCAGGTCTGCCCAACTCACCGCTGCCCGTTTCGCCAACGGATGGTCAGCGGCCACCACCCCGACAAAGGGTTCTTGTCGCACCACCTCATAGCCATAGCGCTGTTTGTCAAAATTCCCTTCAATCAAGGCAAAATCACTATCCCCGGATTCAATCGCCGCCAAAGCCGCGTGAGTATTGGTCACCCGGCAATTAATTTCATGATAGCGCTGGGCCTGCAATAGACCAATCAGTTGTGGGGCCAAGAATTCACTGATCGATAATGTCGTGCTAAAGGTAACCTGCCGCGCCTTCTGTGGATGCTGGAGGGTCGCCACCACCGTATCTGCCTGCACCTGAACCCGCTGGACAAAGGCGGCGAGTTCCAAACCGGCTGGCGTAATCGTCAGTTTGGGTCGTTCGTAGTGGACGAGTTCCACACCCAATTCCGCCTCCAAACTCTTAATTTGTTGGGAAACCGCTGGCTGACTGATATATAGCTGATGGGCCGTTTGCGTATACGATTTAGTCGTGGCTAACACGAGAAACGTCTGATACCGGTGGTCAAGCATAGTCATAGCTCCTTTTCATAAGTAATGCTTATATCATTATTATTCATTCCAATTTTATCTTATAACCAACTTCCGGTAAACTAGGTTTAGACATTTTTTGAGGAGGAAATTCTTTTGGATATTCGTACAACTGTTGTGAGCCGTGGCTTCTGGCTGGCCTCGCTCCTAACTTTAGTCTGTGCCGTTGCCGGTAGCTTCCTGGCACAGCTACCTTACTTAAACCTAGTCGGTGCCTTGGTCATCGCGCTCCTGTTAGGTATGGCCTGCCAGGTTCAGCCCCAGGTCATCAACGCCAACCGGGCTGGTATTGGCTTCATCAGTAATAAATTTCTGCGTCTTGGTATTATTCTTTTAGGCTTTAAATTAAATCTGGTTCAACTCGCCCAGGCCGGCGTGAAGACCATTACGTTGGCTATCTTCGTGGTGACCGGTATGGTACTCCTGACTTACAACCTCAGCCGGAAACTCGGCGTGGAAAAGGAGTTGGCCATTCTGACCGCCACCGGGACCAGTATTTGTGGGGCCGCTGCCGTCATGGGCGTATCGCCACAGATCAAGGTACCCGCTGACAAGGCCGAACGGCAACGGGAAAATGAAGTCTTGGCCGTCGCCATCGTCGCTATCTTGGGAACAGTCTTCACGTTGATTGAAATTGGTCTGAAGCCATTGCTCCACCTAACTGCCGTTCAATTTGGGGTGCTGACTGGGGGCTCGCTCCACGAAATAGCCCACGCCGTCGCCGCAGGTAGTGCCGGTGGTCCAGTCAGTCTGGACACCGCTATCATTACCAAGCTCTCACGAGTTCTCCTGTTGGCCCCCGCAGCACTGATCATTGGTTGGTGGTACCAACGGCAATCACGCAAAGCTAATTCTGAAGCGGCAGCCAATGAAGTCCCAGCAAAATTACCAATTCCTTGGTTCATGGCCGGTTTCATTCTGACCAGTATCATCGGCACTTTCCTGCCACTCGGTGACGTTGCTCTGGCCGGCCTAGTTAAATTGGCTTACATCTTCCTGGGCATGGCCATGGCTGCCCTTGGGATGAGCGTTAACTTCCGTGTAATCTTCCAGCGCGGCGGTAACGTCTTCCTGGCTGCCACCATTTCATCAGTCATCCTGATGACCTGTGTGACAATTGCCAGCAAGCTATTCTTCTAACTCTATTAAGGCAAAAATAGTGAACCGTCAGCGATTGACGATTCACTATTTTTTAGATCATGCCAACTAAGTGCTGAATCGTCCCGCTATCCCACAAGATATACAGACCAATCAACAGGTAAACGGCGATTGTAATGTAGCGTCCCTGTTTTTCCAAAACCTTTGCTACCTTAGGCAGACACGCCAATCGATACCCAATCTCCCAGAACAGGACGACCATTATCGCAAACGTCAGAAGTATCAACGGAATCGCAGTCGGTGCCACCGTGGTAAAGATGGGCACGTAAATGCCGATGTTATCCGCGCCACAAGTTGCTATCGTAATTAAAGCGACATTCCAGATAAGGCTCTGGGGCTTCGCCACCTTGGCGGCAATCTCCCCGGTGTCATCGTCGTCCCCTTGAATCCACAACTTGATTCCCAAATAAATTGGAATCAAACCGAGGAGTCCCAACAACCACGGTGATGGTACGAATCCCAAGAAAAAGGCCACTATCAATGAGCTACCAACCAACACGATTGTTCCCAAAAAATCCCCCGCCAACACTAACCAGCGGTCTTGGTGCTTTACGCGGGCGAAAATTACCATTAGAATAATTAAGTAGTCGAGTCCGGTGGAAATATATGCCGTGACTCCCGTAAGGATCGTTTTTAACATGTTGCCATCTCCTCATGCATGTTATCTACAACATATGTTACCATCTACATATGAAAGGAGCAACCTTTTTATGCCGGATTCTGAAGAAAAAGTCACCTTGATTGATCCACGAATGGTTCAGGCCTCACAATTAATCTTTAAATTACTCAGTAATCCCACCCGCTTACAACTGCTCTATCTCTTGGAACAACAAGAACTTAACGTTAGTCAGCTCAGCGAGTTATTGACTGTGGAACAGTCTGTGATTTCCCACCAACTGGCCCTGTTAAAGAAGGAACAGTTAGTTGCCGTTCGTCGCGTGGGCAAACAAAATTTCTATCGTCTGGATGACCCGCATATTCTCGATATCGTCAACGAAACCTTGGCTCACGTGGACCACGTGTTGCGGGGGAAGACCCATGGACATTGAGTGACGCCGTGGACCAGTTGAATTTTTTCAATATAAAACCGCAGATACCATTTGGAATTAACCAGATGGTATCTGCGGTTTTGGGTATTTAGACTGAATTTAAGAGCTGGCTGAGAAGAACTGGACTGGCTTACAAAACTAGTTTCGTTCTCGCCTCGGATATTCGGAAATAAGCGGCTTTTGAAACGCGTTCAGTCTGGCAGGTCCCTGCGCCTAGAAAGCTCAGAGCCTCATGCTTGTAGCCGGCCGTTACTGATTAGTTTGGCTTAGTTCGTTAGACTTTCTCTCGCCAGAATGCCCGGAAACTTGCGACTTCTGAAACGTGTTCAGTCGGGCAGGTCCCTGCGCTTAGAAAGCTAAGTCCTCCTGTCCGGCACAGGTTGCTAATGGTTATTACTTTAGCTTCAATCGTCAAACATGCTCTCGCCAGGATGTCCGAAAATATGCGGCTTCTGAAACGCGTTCCGCAAGCCAGACTCTTCCGCTTAACCCCATTAAGCACCGGCTCGGTTCCACCGAGCTGGCACTTAATGACGTTAATGCTCAGAGTCTAAGCGGCTTGCCTCACGCTCTTACATCTTCATTCCCATCTTCTCATACGAACTCATTCCTGCCAGGTGGAGATCCTTAACCGCAATCCCCCGCTCCTTGGCTACCGCGTTCATTAAGGTATCCATATCCATTAATTTATAAGTTTGTGGATGGTCTGGGTCATAGGCTTCAATTTGTGCCATCATGCCGCCGTCTTCGTGCTCGATGATGTGGCAATGGTACATGTAAACTCCAGTATGCTCGAACCAGACCTTGATGCGGACCGTTTCGCCCGGGTTGACACCGACCGTGTCCTTGAAGCCACGTTCGTTGGGGTATGGTGCCTTGCCATTCCGCGAGATCACTAGGAATTGCGTCCCATGCATGTGGAAGGGATGAACCATCCCGGCATCCATGTCGTTGGTGTTAGAAACGTCCCACAGCTCGACGTTCCCTACCCTTTGCTTGGCGTCAATTCGTTGCATTTCAAACTTCTTGCCGTCGATCATGACCTGTTCGT
This sequence comes from Levilactobacillus muriae, assembly GCF_045862015.1. Lineage (NCBI taxonomy): Bacteria > Bacillati > Bacillota > Bacilli > Lactobacillales > Lactobacillaceae > Levilactobacillus > Levilactobacillus muriae. Next base: position 213,497 of record NZ_BAAFRU010000001.1, on the reverse strand, counting down.
CCATCCCAGACATCACGACCTTACGAATCGGTGTCTCCGGCGTGACTTCTGGATTGGGAATATCAACGAGATGTTCTGGCAACTTGGCTGCATCCGGCTTAAAATCGTGAATCCGGAAACGAACCAATGGCACGTCGTCGGAATACAGCGTGACCGTTTGCCCCGGCTTAACTTTGCCAAAGTCCACAATGATTTCGGCCCGTTCCGCACAGGTCAACATCAAGTGGGTAAATGAAATCGGTTCTGGCATGACACCACCGTCTGAGGCAACCTGCGTGAATGGCAGGTCGTCGCTAAAGTGAAGGCGCCACTCACGCCGGTTAGCGCCATCCAAAATGCGTAGCCGTAACCGTTGCGTCGTCACATCAAAGTAAGGATTAATTGTCCCATTAATCATTGCTGTTGGCCCTTGGACCCCGTCTGGATCGTAATCAGCTTCGTAATCCCACTGGTTATCTTCATGGAAACGCCGGTCTTGCAAGACTAACGGAATGTCATCGACCCCGTAATTTCTAGGAAATGGCAGCTCAGCCTCTTGATCATCAGTCACCAATGCCAGTCCTGCCAAACCCTTCCAGACCTGTTCGGCCGTTGAAGGACACGGATGGGCGTGAAGCCATAGCGTTGCGGCCGGTTGGTCGACTTTAAAATCAATATGTCGTGTCTTGCCAGGATAAACTGGCGCGTGACACCCACCATCGGTGTAAGGTCCCGGGACATTCAAACCATGCCAGTGGAACGTCGTCAATTCAGGTAAACTGTTTTTCAAATCGATATGCATCGTCTTGCCCTTAGCGAAGACAATGGTCTGACCAAGTAAACTCCCGTTATATCCCCAGGTCTTGGTCTTCTTGCCAGGCAACAGTTGCGTCTCTCCAGCTTGCGCCTCAACCGTATAGTAAGTATCTGTAGCGGTCTCCCTGTCAGGCTTTAAAAGTGGTGGAATCCGCAGTGGTTGTTGCGGCGTATCTGGCTCCTCCAGTGGTATGTAGCCCCCGTCATGTGTGTTAAAAGCCGGTTCATCAAAGAAATAATCGGTGTAGATTGATTTTGTCATCTTTCAGGCTCCTCTTCGATTTGATTTGGCAACACTGTACAGGTCTATGATAACGCATTCACCAGTTTGGGGGAAATGAACTCTCCATTACCGAAAACGCGTTGAACTTTCCTCAAAAACAAAAAGGCCGCCCCTAGGCAGCCTTTGTAAAATCCAATATTCAAGACAATAACTTAAGGTTGAAAGATGAAATGTTCATGTTACTCTTGCGACAGTAAGGGTTGTCACCGTTAAACTAGTTGAAATGGGCGCACTCCGGCGGCCAGGAATTCCGCTTGCTGTGGGGAACGCCTCCAGCCAAAGGACGGGCTGGGGGCTCGCCTGAAAGCCGCCAAGTTCAGGCGTCTCTCAGGTCGTCCCACGATGTAAGGCCGGGAAAGAATCGCCCGGTCTAACATCGTCGACACGGCTAGCTGCATCCCTGGCCGCCTCCGGCTCTGATTGTGCACGTCAATTTCAAACGTGGAATTCCGGATGAGTGCTAACGTTTTAGCGTAAATCAATAACGTTTCTATAGGCATCATCTGGCTATATAACCTTGGAACACCCAAGTAAGCCGAGAGGTCGGCAGATATGGGCTCAGGCGCGTCGTTCTACTTAGTCAGTGGGTTCTTTTCCCACTGGCTTAGTAGAAAACCAAGCTTGTAGACTCGGACCTTTCGAGGCTTCAAGTTGTGTTCGCACCGTTCCAGCTCATATCTGCCGGCCGGTAAGGCGATGGTTGGCCAACGTTGCCTAATTTTAGGCCCAGTATCGTTGTCACAACAGTCATAATGAGTGTTTGGGAACTTTGAACCTTCAGACAATAACGCCTACCGGTCCGTCCGCGCCCTTAGCGCGTAGAGAATGGTAACCGTATCCACAACTTCTTGGAAGACGGCCCCAATGATAGCCGGAATCACACCGAAGCTGGCGATCAACATCAACCCGGTACAGATGAAGATCCCGATTAACACAGCCTGTTTAGCCACACGCATGGTGTCTTGCGCAATCTGACGGGCCGTGCTGACCCGAGTCAGATCATCCTTCAAGACCACAGCATCCGCCGACTCGCTGGCTGCTGTGGCGCCGTGCGCACCCATGGCGATACCGACATCAGCGGTCGCCAGTGACGGCGCGTCGTTGATACCATCGCCCACCATAGCCACCGGCCGTTGTTCGGCTGGCAAATCCGCCAAGACCTTAATTTTGTCGGCGGGCAGACAATCTGCATGCACCTGATCGATTCCGACCTCACCCGCAATCGTTTCGGCGATTGGTCGGCGGTCTCCCGAAATCATCAGGAGATGTTCGGCACCGGCTGTTCGCAGCGCCGTCATCGTTTGACTGGCTTCAGGCCGCACACGATCATTGAAGCTGACATATCCTTGGTAAATACCGGCAATTGAAACGTAGACTGCCGTTTGGTTGGATTTCTCAACAGTATCATCCGTCACGAAACTACTCTTGCCGACACGAACTTTCTGACCAGCCACCATCGCTGCTACCCCTTGAGCGGTGGTCTCATTGACCTTGGTCGCTGGTAATAGCGGTTCAGTCGTGGCCGCAACTAAAGATTGTGCCAGAACGTGACCTGAGTGCTGCTCTGTGCTGGCCGCTAGTTGTAACAATTTCTCCGCGGGCAACGCTGTGACGGGAACGACTTGATCCACGACCAGACGGCCCTGGGTAATCGTTCCGGTCTTATCAAATGCAAACGTCTTGACCTGCGCCAACTTTTCTAGCGTGGTCCCAGTCTTGACAATAATCCCATTTCGGCTGGCCCGACTCATCCCCGATATCAGGGCAATCGGTGCCGCTAGGATCAAGGGACAAGGTGACGCGACGACAAGAACTTCCGCTAACCGAACTGGATCGCCAGAGAAGAACCAAGCCAGACCCGCAATGACGTAGGCCAGCAGCGTGAACGGTACCGCATATCGATCGGCCATCCGTACAAACTTAGCGGGCTGCGACTCAGCTTGCTGGACCAGACGGACAATGTTCTGATATTGACTGTTGTCGGCGGTCTGGCCGGCTTGCAAATAGACCGACGCTTCCCCATTGACACTCCCGGACATAACCATATCACCGGCCTGTTTCTCAATCGGGCGGGCTTCACCGGTCAGCGAGGCCTCGTTAACCGTCGTGGGTCCGGTCGTCAACGTCCCATCAACGGGCATGACTTCGCCAGGCTTGACCAGTAGCCGATCGCCAACAGCAACCAAGCTCACGGCGATATCGGTCAATTGATCGCCATCGGCCCGGTGCGCGGTCTGCGGTGAATTATTTAACAGCTCTTGAAGCTCACTATTAGCCCGACTGGCCGCAAAGTCTTCCAGGGCATCGCCCCCGGTCAGCATCAGCAGAACGATCAATGCCGCCCAATATTCACCCACAGCTAGTGTGGCCAGCACCGCCGTAATGGCCAGCAGATCCACACCGAATTTGCCAGAACGCAACGTCCGCACCATTTCAATAAACATAATAATGGCCAACAGCAGGCCCAACCCAGTAATCACGATCTGTGCCCATATTGCTTGATGATTAACAAACTGGAGCCAGAGTGCGATGGCTCCTAAGATAATGACGAACCAAAATTGGCGATATTGCCGTAATTGTTGCATCATGGTCCCTCCCCAGAAATCATAGTTGTTACCTCGAGTATACCAAAGCTTGTGACTTTTACCACATGTGGACTAAACTATTGCCTACAAAAAGAGTCCAACCGCAGCTGGACTCTCTTGAAAAATTAAGTTTAGAAGTGACGGCGAACAATCACGCCAACACCTAATGTCGTCAGTACCAGAACGCCACCAAGCACGCCGGATAAGTTCCCCTGATCATTGGTCTGAGGTAACTTCGTGTTTGTGGTCTTCGTGGTGCCAGGATTTTCAGTTGCGGTTGCTTTAGCAACTGCAGCCTTTGCAGCAGCGGCCTTGGCAGCTTGCTTTTTAGCAGCCTTCTTGGCAGCTTCTTTCTTAGCAGCCTGTTCGTTTTCTTTATCTTCGCGAGCAGCCTCTTCTTTATCGGTTTCAGTGCCGCCATCGGTATCGGTCGTCCCAGTCCCAGTATCGACATCGGGATCAACGCCAGGTTCCTCGGTCTCGTGCGTGTCACCACCACCAGAACCGCTATTCCCGTTTGAAGAGGAAACCTTCCCATTTGCTTCTTCGGAATTCTTACTCCCTGAGGTGCCCCCACCCCAAGTCATGATAGCCTTGTTTCTAAATTTGTATCCAGAATCGATCAACGATGGGTCAGTCACCTTGGTGTAGTAATCGATGACCACGAGATTGCTGACAGTGTCCTTAAAGGACAAATCAAATCCATTATCATTGTATGTAACGTTGTAGTCGGTTCCTTCAGTCATTGCCGGCTTTTCACGCTTGTAGGTCGTGGTATTTGACCAGTAGCCATTGCTGACGGTCATGCCGTGAATCAATTCCTGATTGGCCCCGATTGTATCGGTGATGTCCAAATTCTCCATATCAATAGCACGCCGGTCGACTAAGATCGTCCACTTAATCGTGCCATCATCCTGTAGCGTCCCTTTCTTTGAAAGGTTGGCTTCATTTTCAACAATATTAATTTGAGATGTGCTACTCCCATTATTTTCGAGTGGGAAAACAACATCCTTTTCACCAGAGTCTTCGTAACGGTACTTCGTCATCATGTTCAAGGTCAACTTGTTATTGGTTTTACCCTCTAACGCATCGTTCATGGTGATCACCACGCCCTTGTCGGATATGACAGCCTCACCAATCACTGTGCCTTCATCGTCGTACACTTTGAAAGTGTCGCCTGGCGTCTTTCCCTTCAAGTTCTCTGGAAAATCAAGTGTGATCGTATCGCCACTTTTAAGTGGTGTGTTCCCAAAGTCCAAGTTGTACTGAACGTCGATCGTATCGGAATGTTTGAAATCCGGTCCGTTGGTGACACTGGCTGAGGTGGTAAAGTCTGCACCATTATAGTGAGTTGCGGCTTTGACCGGTGTCGCCACTTGACTGACAACCAATAAGAACACTAAACTAACGAATCCAATTATCAGTCGCCAAGATTTATTATTTATCTTCAAAAATATCCCCTCCCGAAACTTTTATACATCCAAATTATACGCGCCTGTGCAACCGCTTGGCAACAGTAGCGGGACAAGTTTCGAAAATTGAGGGAAGAACTTCTCGATCTTTGAAGAATCGTCGCTGGTAGCGTTACCAAATATGGTATTCTGGACCCTCAGCATTCTCGTCTTTGGATAACAATCAGTTTGGTTCTCAGTCAAATTTCGTCAAAAAAGGGCCACCAGTCTCATCGACTAGTCGCCCCCCCCAAAAAAATGCTTAGCAGATACGCGTACCCAGCGTTTGCATTTCCTTCTTTAAATCTAATTTTGATTTTTCTTCAGTCGTGTAGGTGATTAACCCAACGGCACTGTCCAAGATACCACTGTCATCCCGCAAGGAAAGCTGGTTGAAGACCCGATCTAAGATCAGCCCATTGCTCAAATACAATTCAGTATCGGCGTTCGTCTTCAATATCCAGTCTGCGTTGTTCTCCAGTGTGATTGGGTACTCAGGATCATCATCAGTCAGGGCGACAAATTGGAATTTATCACCAATGGCACAGGTGCCACCCACCGTTGAGTACCGGTTGGAACCGTCATCCGTGGTCAGTAACAACGTACTGCCCGGTTGAACGTTCTCAGCTAGGTACGCCTTCGCTGCATCTTTAATCGTGATTTCCATGATTATTTCCCTCTTTCTTGCCAGTCATCATCTAATCAGTTGTGCACAATTAACTATACAGTCATTAGGTTAATTTGTAAATCAACTCGACTCAGCGTGACCCTCTGCCCCTTCAATTCTAAGCACCATCAGCTGCCCTGTGTCGCACTATTGGTTGGCAAATACCAAAAAAGCCTGGGGGTTTGACCCCAGACTCCTCATCTAATTCTTTCAACAAAATGGACTAGTCGGTCGACTCATTCTCATATCCACGTTTAATCAGCGCAATCAGCTCGGCCTCTGACAGATTGAGCTTCTTGGCCTCGCTAATGAAGCGGCTGACATAACGGTCATAAAACTCCGCGCGCCGTTTCTCACGAATCGTCGTCTCAGCCGTGGTTGTGACGAACATCCCCACCCCACGGCGCTTTTCGATAATTCCCGCGGCAACTAGCCGATTGATCCCCTTGAGCACCGTTGCCGGATTAATATGAAATTCTTTGGACATTTCTGTCGTGGACGGGACCTGTTCGCCCGCCCGATAGATTCCGGTGAAGATGGCTTCTTCAACCTGCTCGGCCACCTGCAGATAAATTGGTTCCGGACTATCGAAATTAAATTTCATTGTCATTTCCCACATTCTTTGTGAACTCGTTCTGTCGACTAGTCCGTTGGCGTCTTTGGCAACACGATCCGCCAGTAGAGGGTCAAGGTAATCGCATAGTAAATTGCGTACAACCCGATGAAGATGGCAAAGATACTGCCGATACCCAAGTACGGACTCATCGGACTAGACATGATTGGCTTGAACATTTGCAGGCCAAACAGAACATCGATTACTCCCATAATACCAGGAATCAGGAATAAAATCCCAATTTCTTTCGCGATCCCGTGACGCATCAAGCTCTGACGCACCCCAACCTTATAGAGCATCCGGTAACGTTGCTTGTCGCCAGGTGCCCCCGAGAGAATCTTGAACATCAAGCAGGAGGCTAACATTGCCAGGAAAGCGATTCCTAAGAAGTATCCCATGAATTCCAGGCCCCCAAAGATACCGCTCATCATCTCATAACTCTGATAATTTCCGACCGTCATCTGTTCAGGGAGGGCAAAGCGTTTCACTTCCATGCGGTTCAATCGCTTCAGAATTTTTTGATCCTGCACAAGATCCTTGACCCGCACTGTCGTCACAGTCATTGTGGTTCCCTTTTGCTTGGCAAACTGTGCGGCACTGAGAATCTTTGGCGTATAGAAGCCCATATCCTTGCGAACGGCTAGGCTTTGAAAATCAAAATCCTGGCTGCCACTCTTCTTGAATTTGGCAAGGGACTCCGTATAGAACTTCGGGTGCTTCAGACTCTTTGCCAGTTGGGCACTCTCACTGAGTTCGAATGGCTGTTGCTGAAGTTCGGCAGCGTTATAGAAGACAATCTTTCCCTGCCGTTTCTGGGTATATGTTGCTTGATGCTTGACGTTTAACTGGTCAATTAAAGCTTGTTCCTGGTCATTCTTATCGTGAATAGCGACAGTATAGGTCCCGATGGAATTGGCCATCAGTGGCAGCTGCCGGTGATAGCCGGACCCCACAGTGATGGCGCCCAGTGCCATGGCGAATAGTAGTGATACGATCGTTAGCATCCGCGTGTAATTGTAGACCCGGAAGTTCAGTTGGCCCAAGAGGAAACCGTTTAAATGCCGCTTGGCCCACTTGGTTCGGCGCAGCCCCTGGATAATCACCAACAGGGTCGCACGGAAGAGCAGGTAGGTGCCAATCGTAATGGTGATCAGGGCGACTGGAATCGCCGTCATCTGTAACGTCTTAATGGCGGCCAACGCCCAGTAGCCGATGCCCAGGAAGACAACGCCTAAAACAGCGGCGACCATCTGCCGAAATGGGTGGCTCTTGGGTTGGTTAGCCTGCTCATCCGTGTGAAGCAGTTTCAACACGGTCGTCCGGGTCAATCGGACCATGTTAAATAACGACGCCAAGATAAAGAGGCCCACGTAGAGCACCGCCGTCGCCATGATGGCCGGCAGATAAAATGCGGACAGATGGGCAAGGTGCAAGCCCAGCATATCCAACAGAAGGCCCACTAAGAACTGGCTCATCAGCAATCCCAGTCCAATCCCAATAGCGGTCGCGATAGCCCCCAGAATCAGTGTTTCCAGGAAGACCAATTCCCCGATTCGCTTCCGAGTCGCGCCGAGCATCATGAACAAGCCATAGTCGTGTTGACGCATACTCAATAGAAAACTATTGGCATACATAATATAGACAATGGTAATCAGAATCAACAGGACTGCCCCGAAACCAAAGATCAAGCTGGCTTGTTTGACCACCGCATTGGCTTTCAGGAAAGCCTGATTGGTCGCCAAATTGGCAAACATGTAGAAGATGGCGGCCGACATGGTCAGTCCCGCCAGTAAGACGAGGTAGTCTCGCCGCCGGTTCTTGATTCCGGCCAGTGCTAATTTTCCTAACATTATTGACTTCCCCCTTACTCGTTAAACGTCCCCAGCTCATTTAAGATCTGCTGGTAAAAGGCACTCCGGTCTTGTTCGCCACGCTTGATCTCGGAACCAATTTGGCCGTCTTTGATGAACAGGATGCGTTGGCAAAAGCTGGCGGAAAACGGATCATGGGTCACCAACAGCACGGACATATGCTGTTTCTGATTAATCGTCGTCAACAGATCGAGTAGCTCACGAGCGCTCGTAGAATCTAGTGCCCCGGTTGGTTCATCTCCCATTAGAATTGAAGGGTGATGCACGATGGCCCGTGCGGCAGCGACTCGTTGCTTTTGACCACCAGATAGTTCGGCTGGGTACTTTTGTAAGAGGTCGGCAATCGACAAGGTCGTGGCAACCTCATGAATAGCCTGATCCATCACTCTGGATGGCGTCCCCTTCAAAGCAAGGGGTAAGCCGATATTCTCTTCAGTCGTCAGACTTTCTAACAAGTTAAAGTCTTGGAAAATAAACCCGACTTCTTGTGCCCGAAAATCAGCAAGTTGATTGCCCCGCATCTTCGTGACGTCATGACCGTTGACCACAACATCCCCCTTGGTTGGGACATCAAGCGTTGAAAGCATGTTCAACAGCGTCGTTTTCCCCGAACCAGAGGCCCCCATGATACCGACAAATTCGCCGGATTCAACCGTAAAGTCGAGGCCCTTGAGTGCCTTGTATTGGCGTTCGTTAGCCTTGCCGTAAGTCTTTTCTAGATTGTGGACATTAACCACAGTATTTGTTGTCATTGTAAAATCCCCCACTCTTTAGTCTATTGGTTAGTTACTTGTGTAATTAACTATAACGGTTGAGCTGGAATTGTCAATCTTTATTTTTGATAGCCGATCTCTGTCACCCGTTTTTCTCCACGATTACTCAGTTTATTCACAAACTAGAACTATGCGGTCACCCCTAAAAGAGAACGACGGTTGACCGTCAGCATGAGCCCGCCATTCCTAGCAGACGAAACTTCGCACGCGACCTTTCCCGAGTTTCGTTGTACAATTAAGGCCGTAAGTCTCAAATCTGAAAACAAAGGAGTTTTTCTGATGAAACAACTGCAATTAGGTGGCAGTAACTGGCAAGCTTCCGCCGTCGCTTTAGGGATTATGCGGATGGGTGTCCTGAGTAAAGATGATGCCATGACATCCCTTCAGGCAGCACACGAGGCCGGCATTAACTACATCGATTCTGCTGATATTTACGTCAACGGCAAGTCTGAAGAGGTCTTCGGTGAAGCCCTCAAAGCGTCCGGTCTTTCACGGAATGATTTCTACATCCAATCCAAGGGGGGCATCGTGCTCGACCCTAACCGGAGCCACGACGACTTGGTCTTTGGCCAACGCTACGATTACGGTAAACAGCATCTGATTGACGCCGTTGATGGGATTCTTTCCCGGATGGGAATCGATTACTTGGATGCCTTTCTACTTCATCGGCCAGATCCATTGATGGAACCGGAAGAAATCGCTGACGCCTTCAATACCCTGCAACGTGAGGGTAAAGTTCGCCATTTTGGTGTTTCTAATTTCAACGTGCAACAATACCTGATGGTTCAAGATGCCGTTGACCAAAAGCTGATGTTCAACCAACTTCAATTTAGCGCAGCTCATGCTGGTATGATTACAGAAGGGCTTCACGTCAATATGGGTGATGTCCCAACGCACAACGACTTTGGCATGATTGAATTTGCACGTCGAAATCACATCACGATTCAAGCGTGGTCCCCATTCCAGTATGGCCTGTTTGCTGGCATGTTTATCAACGATCCGAAGTACGCCGACTTAAATAAGGTTCTGCAGAAGCTGGCCGACAAATATGGCGTTTCCAAGAACGGGATCGCCGTGGCCTGGATTCTTCGTCACCCGGCCAACATTCAAGTGTTGCTAGGGACGATGAACCCCACCCATATCAAGGACAGTGCGGCCGGTGCCGACGTTAACTTAACCAAACAGGAATGGTATGACATTTACCTGGCTGCCGGAAACGACTTACCTTAAAAGTAACAACAATTAACGCGTCATGAAACGCTCAGATTACTTTCTGAACGTTTTTTATTTGCCTGTAAGTCGGCAAAATGCAGGGCTATCAGTCGTTGGATAAAGCGGGTCCAAATTGTCTATAATTTTTTTTATAAAGGGGTTGTACTTTTCTAAAACGGTGTTAAACTGTAGTTGTAATCGAGGGCGAGTGATTACTCGCTCGATAACTAGAAAGGGGATTTTATCATGTTTACCACAACATTTTGGATTCTTGCTATTTGGTTAGTTATCAACGGTATTTGGACTTGCACGGCAACGACAAACCGGGAATTAATGAAGTGGTTTGGCTGGATCAACGTGGTTGCTATTATTGCCGGCTTCTGGGTATTCTACGGTGCTGCTGGCGTCGCTGGTCTGACAGGTTGGTTCACTGCGGTTAACTGGGTTAACGTCATCTTGGCAATTACGCAATTCTACTTTGCTTACAGAAAAACAACTGCTCAGGCACATCAATCTTAAATAGACACATTACTTAAAAAACGGGGATGACTGCGAGCATCCTCGTTTTTTATGGCCAACCGATGACCGAATCCAGCCATCTTCCTTATCAGAAGCCATTTGGCAATTAGTGGCATTTTCCTGCCAAGCTGGTAAACTTAGTGAGAACAGATCTAGCGATAGTAAATTGAATCGTCATCCTATCAGCAATGCCGGCCATTTGGACTGTAGGTAAACTCGGGTTAAACATGTTTCCCCCACATGCCAGAGTCCTTGGCAGTGGCAGGCAACTATTTCAGTAAAAGCTAAGTAACTATAGCGCTCCGTAAAATCTGTGATTAACCATTTAAAACCATAAAAGGTGGTCATACCATGTCTAACAATAAAATTTTGGATCAGTTTCCTGCGACGATTCAGGCAACGAAGGATCTCACACAGAAACAAAAGGACGTGCTGATCGCTAGCATCCAACTGTTTGCGAAACAAGGATACGCCAACACAAGTACCCACCAAATCGCCGTTGCCGCTCATCAATCTGAGGGTACTATGTTTAAACATTTCAAGTCTAAGGCCAACATCTTACGGGTCGCCTTGGAACCCGTTATCTTTCAAATCATTCCCGATGTTGCTGCCGAATTAAAGAAGGATACCCTGAGTAGACCCTTCACCAACCTCCATGATTTTTTAAAAATTTTCGTTCAAAATCGTATGGAATTTGCCGAAGCCAATCAGGATGCTATCAAAGTATTCTTCAGTGAACTTCTCTATAACGAGGATCTCCGCCAAGAATTTATCGAGGTTGCGCGTGATCAATTCATCGGATCCTTTGAAGGAACGGTTACCAAACTCCAAAAACACAATTTAATTATTGACTGGCCGTTTAACATGATCTTTCGTTACATTGCTTCAATCGTTGTTGGTTATATTCTGGATCGTTACGTTCTCTTCCCGGCACGAGATTGGAATGATGAAGCCGAAGCCAAGTATTTAGTCGCCGAATTGGAAAAAGTCTTACAACCAGAACAAGCCTAGACACCACGTCTAGGCTTGTTTTTTATGGAGCATCCGTCAGTTGCCACAGCAGCTCACCACTGTAGTCACCGGCAACGGTATCCCCATCGACTTCGACTAAAACACCTTCGTTTGCCTGCCACTTTCCAGCCACGTCTACCCGTTCGTCATCAGTCTTGGTTGTCTGTTCCTCAATCACCGTCGGCTTATCACCTATTTCCTGTTTGTAATGACTATTTTTTTTGCGATAAATCAGATTCCCACTCAGTTCTTGACCATCTTTACTGATAAACTTTTTGCTAACATTCAGTTGCAGTTTCCAAGAGTTTCCAGCACCACGACCGTCACGGACCTGAAGCTGCCACCCCTTATCCCTGGTAATTGTCTGATGTTTTCCATTCAATTCACCCTTAAAATTACAATTACATGGCATTTGATCAAACGTCAAATCTCCAGAGCGCTGGTTAACTGTAATCTTTAAAGGCTCGGCCGTCTCGTTTTGGTTGGTCGCTCGAACGATAATGTTATTTTTCCCTGCCTTCAACAACCGGTTGGGAACCTTGAACTGAAACTTACCCGATGTTCCCTGCCAAGTTCCCTTGAGTTGATTCATGGTAAAGGTCAGTGCACCAACTTCCACGCGAACACGACTATCTGCCATTGTATCTGGACTAATATCATTTCCGTTATTAGAAAGACGTGCATTAACCGTCACGTCTGCCCCCTTCTCCACATTCACCGAATCCTCGCCTAAATTCTCCAACTTTAGATTAAGCTTTCGCCGCACCTTGTAACCTGCTGATTTCAGTTCAACGTAATGATCCACACCGGAAAACACGACCCTCCGTGGTGGTACATAAACATCATGATCTACCGGCTGCATCTCCGTTTTTAACCAAAAAACCATCGACGGGTTAGCCATGGAAAATGCCTGGTTCGTCATCTGCGCATCAACCTGTTCCGTCAGCAATTCTTTATCGGTTAGGGTATACAAGGCGTGGCCACCGTCGTTCGTAAAGTACCCCCGTATTCGTTTGACTGCCGATAATGCTGGCAACTGGGCCATTGCCGTCGTCAGAGTCCCCGCTGGCGTTGGTTGATCGGCGGTTGCTCGCATCGTGTAGCGTAGTGTCTCGCCAGAGTTGACCACATCTCCCTCTTTAATACGTCGTACGACCGCCAGATTTTTCATTATGTTCGTATCTGCCGATGTTGAAAAGTGTATCTGTCGGGGCGTTTTATCAAGGACAACCAATTGGTTGGCACTATTCCGTTTACCGGTAGATCCCGTAATTCCCCATGTCACTTCGTTAGCCAATGTCTTCTTGTCACTCGACAACTTCTTACGGTCAATCTTTATCGTGTCTTGAACCTCTGGTGTCACTGGCTCGCGAGTTTTGGCATTCTGATCGTTGAAAGCATAAGTTAGCTGACTGGTCTCGACCTGCCAGTTAATCGTCACGTGTCGCCACTGCCCATCAGCCGGATTAGCCATCAATTTAGGCTGTTGATGTCTTAAAGCATAGTAATACTTATTGCGTTGTCCATACTGTTTATACATGGAGGCATCACTGGGATACCCGCTCGCAATGTGTGGTCCCTGACTGGGCACCCCCTCCGCGTCATAGTACTCACCCGCTCCGGGACTGGGAGTTTTGTTCACCGTTGTATCAAATTCCAATGCCCAACTATTCTGAATCGCCCCAGAAGCTAAATTCGCCGGTGTGAGTCGCGAATTCGTATCGCCCGCCCAAACGCCAAGCGATTGGCCCTTTCCAGAGTGTGCAATGGCATGGGTGGCCTCCTCATCATTTTGCAGAACGAAAGCCATTCCAGAACTTTGATTAGCCTGTTTATTTCCAAAGTAGAGCCAAAATGACCAGCTCGTATCATGTGTTAAATTGACTTTGGCCCCTGTTTTACCTAGCTGCTGCGACCAGAGTGCCCCAACCTGTTCAGCTCGTGGCTCGATATTGTCATTGGTAATCTGCGCGATTGACGCTTTAGTCAGCTCCCCATCCACCAACTGCGTCGCGGAATAATCCACGTCATTCGCATCAAACAACGACGATAACGTCATCCCATTGGGGGCAGTCTTAATAGCCGCTTGCATATCTTCATCTAATGCAACTCCAGCAGCCTGGGCCTGACGTTCAGTCAGCAAGCCAATCCCCAGGCATGTTATAATAATAATCAGTAATTGGCGCATGTGTATTTCCTCCCGTAATTTCTTTCGAATTAACACTCGCTTAGGGAGTATACAGCAGAATGCGCCGTTTGACTGTAAAATTAAGCTGTTTTTGCAAAGAATTGTGCAAAACATAGTTGTGCACAACTATAAGTGCTGAGTTAGTGGGCTTTCCTCGTATCTTGAGGGGCCCATTTTTCGAAGGGTTGCCGGTTAAAACTGACTATTTTCATTTCCATACTGATTCTGGAGTGGCACAGTTTCTTTTCTTCAACAGAACCTAACCCTCATTTAGATTCGGCACATCTTCTAGAGACCACTGCAAGTTCCCGGTATAATCGCCATTCAAGGCATCAGCAGCGACTGACAACAGAATTCCCGTGTTAGCGGTCCAGGCACGGTCGATCCAGACAACTTCACTGTCGGCTTGACTAGACTTTTCAGTGACTGTTACAGCATTATTTCCCAACGGCTGCTGGCCATGAGCGGTCAACAACAACGGATACCCATTCAGCTTTCTGCCGGTCGTCGTTGCAAAATTACCAATCATTTTAACCTGCAATCGCCATTTTTTCTCAGGGCCTCGCTCATCACGAACAGCGAGGTGCCAATTATCTTGTCGTTTCAATAATACACGCCGCCCCGTTAGAATTTTCGGTTCAAACGAAGCCTTTGGCGGAACGTATTCAAAACTTAAAGTCCCTGGCGACCGAACCAGTGAAATCGTCAACGCATTTGACGATATTTGGTTACCCACTGCCCGTAGTTGGAGATGATTATCCCCCTCCTTCAACATTTTAGCCGGAATCTGGAGCTGATAGGTTCCCGGAATATCACCTACAACTTGGCTACCAGAAAAATCTGTCATTGCGTGGGACTTCCCATTTAGACTGATTTGCAGAGGATACTGACTAATTATGTCCTCTGAGAGTGGCAACTCTCCGTTTTGTAGCCGTACTTTTATCGTGGCTGTCTCATGGTGTTTGAGCACGTAGACATCCTCTCCCAGGTTGGCCAACCTTAGGTATAGACCACCTGCAATCTGGTAGTCCGGCGCGGTTAACGTCGTTTGATAATTGCCGCCATAGAAATTGGCAGACGCAGCTGGCCGTGTCGTCGGTTGTTTAGCGGGCAAGGCTTTCCCCGTCACTTTAACGGTCGCATGGTGCCGTTGCTTTGCCAGTCCCTTCGACCAGGTCACCCGTATTTGTTTTCCCTTCGGCTTGGAGATTTTTTCTGTGGTCTGATCACTATAGCTTATCTGACCATTGGTAAAATCCAAACCTTCTGGTACCGGCATCGTCATCGTTAACGGCTTCAACTCCTGCTCATCATCGGAGGGCTGGTAATCAAATTCATAACGATAAGTCAGCTGATCGCCCGCAGACACCGTACGCCCTGAGACGACTGATTGCGCCGTCGTCTCATTATCGAGATGTGCGGTGGCATCGACCTTTCCCAATGAGGAAGCGTGATCAATCATAACGAGATTATTCGCGCGATTATCAGGCCCAGTCGATCCCGTAATTCCCCAGTAAACCTTCGTTTGTTCGCTCGCCCCATTCGTCACATCCTTGGGTGCCACCCGGAATATATCTGAATCAAACATTTCCCTTTCGGCATTCGTTGCTGGATCTCGATCATCGTAATAATAGGTCAATCGGCTCGAGTCTGGATCCCAACTCATCGTCAATTGGTGCCAGGACCCATCTGCGCCATGATGCAATGCATTAGCATGGTAGTGCCGCATCCCATAATTGTAAGCCCACGTGCCGTTCACTAACTCTGAGGTCCACAAATAATACGCTGGATCTGCCGGTGACGCGTAAGCAATATGAGGTGTCTTGTTCGTGGCCTGCGCGTTATCGAAATAACCCGTGAGATTATGAATATCGGCATTCACGTGTGTGTCAAACTCTAGTGCCCAGCTATTTTGAATGGCCGTTTGTGCAATCTGTTGTGACAACCCCTTCTGATTACTGGTCACGTGGCCCCAGACACCAAGAGACTGACCACTAGCTGCCAACGCCTGATCACCTTGCGCTGAATTTTGTACGACAAATGCCATGCCTTCACCAGCAGCCTCCCCGCGATCGCCGAAGTATAGCCAAAAGCCCATATCCATTTTCCTAGTCAGGTCGAACTGATTTTTCTGGCTTCCAGATCCCTTCCGTGACCAAATAGCACCTACTTGATTGGGTTCGTCCGGCGTAATTTGCGCAATGGATTTCGGTACGGTTGTCGAATCTAACAGCTTCGTCGACGACCCCGGAATGTTTGTCGTGAAGGCCTGATCCAACGGCATTCCCGCCGGTGCAGTGGCAATTGCATGCGCCAAATCGGCATTTTCGGTCATTGCTTGCGCCTCCCGGTTGTGCCAGATGTTCACGACCATTCCTATCAATAAAAATAAGAATAAAAAATTTTTCACCGTACTCCCCCCTAAGCTGTAGTCGTTAAGGCTAAATTATACCGGAGTGGTCGTGTCAATGGCATAGAAACCTCCTAATATAAACATTTAGGTATTTCAATCATTATGTTAGCGTTTACGTTTCGCGTAAAATAAAACGACAGAGAGTTTTACCTCCCTGCCGTGTCACTGATGCTAATTATGATTAAATTTATTGATCAGTACTTTAGATGGCCGTGCCAAACGGATCAACCCAAGGGTTAAAACGATACTAAAGCCCACCATCAGTGCACCAAACAACGGCGTCCAGCCTAAGCCAAAGCGACTCGTCACCTGACCCCCAATGCCTGAACCCAGAGCAATACCCACATTAAAAGCCGCAATATTCAACGCTGAAGCCATTGTAATGTCAGCCGGTGTATGCTTTTCCGCCAACTGTACAATGTATAACTGAAGACCGGGCACGTTCATGAATGCAAAGAACCCCATCGCTAGAACTGTCAGTAAACCTAGCCACTGGCTGTTTGCCGTGACTGTCAAGAGCAATAAAGTTGCAAATAATCCGGTAAACATTTTCAACAGAGCCGTCAACGGCTTGGCATTAGCCCACCGTCCTCCCAAAGTATTACCGAATGCAACCATCAAACCGTACACGACCAGAATAACGACTACGGCACTACTAGACCATCCCATCTGCTGTTCTAATAATGGTGACAGATAAGTGTAGGCGACGAAGGTCCCCCCATAACCTAGTGCTGTCACCAGTAACGCCAATAACAGTTGCGGATTCCCCAAAACACGAAGAATTCCACGGGCAGTTGCCTTGCTAGGCAAGGGTAGATTCCGAGGGACTAAGATGTAGTCAGCAATCAGACCGAGAACGCCAATCACACTGATGAAGATAAACGACCAACGCCAGCCACCTAATTGACCAATCATCGTTCCCAGCGGTACCCCAGTGACTGTCGCCACAGTGAGTCCTGTAAACATTACGGCAATTGCAGAAGCACGCTTAGAGGGCGCCACCACGTCAGCAGCAATGACGGACGCCACCGTCATAAAGATACCGTGAGCCAGAGCGGCAATGACCCGCCCTGCCAAGAGAATCACGAAGGTTGGTGCAAACGCAGCAACTAAGTTCCCTGAGATGAAGAGCAACATGATGATAACCATTAATGTATGCCGATTGATCTGTCCAGTTAATAACGTCATAACCGGTGCACCAACCATAATTCCCAACGCATAAACTGAGACCGTCAAACCGGCCTGAGCCATGCTCACGTGGAAATTTTGAATTAAAAGGGGAATCAACCCCACACTAATGAATTCAGTTGACCCGATTGCAAAGGCACTGACGGCCAGTGCGAGTAATGTAAATGTTGGTGAAATTTTTTTTGTCATAATAACCTCCTTGAATTGCTAACTCAATAGATATTGATTATACTGGTTAAGAACTCAAGAACAAGAACCCACTTTAAAGTGCCCTACCCACTAAAAAGTAACCATCAGTCAGGAGGCTATTTTATGCCCACAAAAACTTATCATATTGGCGTCGAGGCCACGATGGAAATTATCGGCGGTAAATGGAAATCTATTATTCTCTGTCACTTACGTCACCAAACCATGCGCACCGGTGAGCTAGCCCGCGCCATTCCACAGATTTCTCAGAAGATGTTGACCCAACAACTCCGAGAATTGGAAGCCGCCAACATCGTATCCCGCCATGTGTATCAGCAAGTGCCACCACGAGTCGACTACAGTCTGACCGATTACGGCCAATCACTGTCCGGCATTCTTCACGAGCTCTGTGTCTGGGGTGAAGACAATATCGACCGGCGGCAATCCGATGGAGAAACCATCACGCTGTTGAGTCGCGATGACGTCTAGTCCTTGATCACCAGTAATCCAATAGCTGATACTCTTTGATTACATTCAGAGAGTATCGGCTATTTTTAGCCAATGTCGCACCTTCAACACTTATGAGTTCGATTTTCGTCAGTATTTCTATATGTTCAACCTTCAAGGACAATCCGTTCAGAAACATCGCGCTAGATCCGGTAAGCACCACTGGCCAAGAATAAAGATAATTATATGTGGTGTCAGACCAATTTCTATTGCCATCAAATTTCTCATAGCCGGTCTATCAAGTCCAATTAGACCACCTGCCATCACGACACCTCTACAAATTTTCGCGCGGAGATAATGCTTGTCAGGAACTTCAACGAATGCTATGGTTTAATTAATCCAACACTCTTAACCAAGGAAATTCATTAACAACTGGCCTTATCCAGCCGGTTATTAACATCTTTATTATGTTCGCATATATTATAATTCTGGTAAAGGTGAGTTGAAAATGGTTCTTGACCTCGGTAACACCATGTCTGTCTTTCCGTCCAGCCAAGTGAGAGGAGAATCCTATGAAACATCTAACAGCTAATAATGGTCGCCGACAGATATTTGGCTTATTTTTGACAGTCATCGTTTTAGCCGCCACATTGATTTTACCAACGACCACTGTCTTCGCCTCCAAAACACCCAGTAAACAAGAACTTCGCACTGAAAGAAAAGTCTTCATTAAGAAGAATCAGAAAACACTTAAGGCGGTAACCTTAAACGCCAAGGGACTATCCCTCGCTTGGAAAGATGTTCTCCAACATAAGATCAAGATTCTTAACCGCTTGAAGAAGACTGTTGCCCAAGAAAAGGGAACCGTTTATTCCACAAAACAAGCCAAGGCACTGACCCGCAAGATCAATCAACTACATAAAAGATATGCAACCAAGTTAAAAAAAGTTAAGCGTCAGAATCAATCGTCAAACATTGTCTATAGCTCCTATATTAATGGCAGCTACGTTTCATTCATGAAGGAAAAGGTTAAACAAGTTGGCAATCGGACCTACATCCTCTGGGGTATCCATGAACACAATGGTAAGTTCACCAATTATGGGGGTCACGGCGCTGGCTTTTCAGTCGGGTAATAATTCTGAAACGTTCGTTTACGAGTTACCAATAGGCACACAAGTCCATTAGGAAAAGTTTCCACCTTCAAAGGAATCCCCCATTTGACCATATTTAACTGTCCAAAATGATTGTGCTATGAAATGGTAACTTTCGTGCTCATCCCCTCTCTCGTCCTCCATTTTTGGACACAAGATAGATTCCTCCCTTAATAGACGATTCTGTTCGCCCTTCCAAACTTTTAAATTAGTTAGTGCGTTGATCGGATAAACTCTGTATAATAGGTACGTTATAGCTCTGTCACGTTTCTATAATTAGCTACCTCATCGGAGAAGGGAAATACCATGCACGTATTCGTTAATATCGTGCCGCAAAGCCAGCTTGACTGGGCGTGCTTAAGCACACTCGTCGGGGAGTTGACCAGTCAACACTTTGCGGATGCGTCTTTTAATCTGCAATTACCTACGGATCAGACACTCACACCCGAGCAACAACACCAAGCTTATGCCTGGGATCTGACGGTCAATCAATCACAATCTGCATTAGCACCACACAACTATCTCATTAATTTAAGAGAAACCGACCACGTTCTTCCTGGCGCCTTTCACCAGTGGGCACAAGTCATTGCCAACCATTCTGGCAGTCCAATCAGTCTGTCGGCTTTTGACTTGTCGGAAGACCTAGACACTCAAATCATGGCATATGTTGCCGACCATCAAGAATCCAGTCTACAACAGACCTACCGGCAACTCGCCACGACCACAATTGACGATTCGGATGAACGCCTGCTCACGCTCTGGAGCCTTCAAAGTTACAGTGTCCAGACAAATCTGCAAAACGTTCGGCAACTAACGCAACGTATCCGGCCAACCGGCGTTCTATTGCCAACTGAACGGTTAACATCAACGCTGCCCCTCGTTTCTGCTGCACAGGCCTTCGCCGTCTTACGCCAAGGTACTGATATCGTGCGCCTCCATGTACCAACGATTCAACGCGCGATGTGGGTGGAGGCCACGCCCACTGCTTGGCTCAATGAGTTGACACGGATTGACCCTACCCAACTGGATGTGATGTGGCAGCCTGCTTATGCAGACTACATGCAGGTTCAACTCAATTCTTTGTTGACGTTGGCTGGCCGTAAGCAACTCTCTAAGCAGGCGCACACGACCTTACTGATTCGCATCAAACAACTAATCGATGGGTCTACCCATCGTTGGTCTCGCCTTGGACTCTTGCAACTGGTGTCGCCTCGTTTGGCACATCAGTTGTTCTACTAGGAGGGCCCCATGAAATTCAGCATAATCACGCCCTGCCAACCCGCAGAGTTATCTCAATTACTAGAACTTCGGCACAATTTAATTAATCAGTCTACGCATAATTTTGAATGGGTGATTGCCCTGAATGCCCCACTCGACTTAACCGCACCTGACTGGCAGTTGCCTTTTGCCGTGCACCAAGTCAGCTTTGCGGGTACGACTCTCGGTGCCGCTCGCAATGCCGCCCTAGCCGCTGCAACCGGCGACTGGTTGGTTTTCGTCGATAGCGATGACTACCTGACGGCCAATGCCTTGGCTGAGATTGCGGCTATCCACCCACTTGCCACTGACACGCTGGCAGATCTGTACCAGTACCCTACTTATGAGCCCCACACGTCCTTCGTGGCTAGTCAAGACCAGACGCCCATTGCGGACAGTCTTCCAAAATGGGGCGGCCCTAAGCGGCGGCAACTCAAAAACCGCGCTGTTAATTTGAGCGAGGCTATGCTTAGCCAACTCTCAACCGATCTACAAGTAGCACCAACGGCTATCAATTGGCTGCAACACAAGTATGTTCGCTGTACCGGGGATGATCGGTGGGACCAGTTCAACCGGCAACTGAAAATTACAGGAAAAGTCATCAACCGTCACTTGGTTCAAGACAACCAGTTGACATTCGATACGACCAACGTGCTTTATCCGGACTATACTTTCTTGACGCAGGTCATGGCACGAACCACTAGCTACCTTCGCTTGGCCGATCCAACCTACATTCGGGTAAAACACAATGACCCAATCAACCAACCTTCCGTTCACCAGCTCGAGGTACCTGACCGTTGGCAACAACGAATTGCTGCCTGGCATACTAGCATAGCTGACATTAACGACGCAGACCTCCATCTGGCCTTTAGTCGCTACTGTCTGAACCGGATTCACCGATTCCTCTATATGGCCTTAGCTACTGGCGCCACGGCCGATGAACCGAGTATCACTGACGTTCCGCAACTGATTGTGCAGCTTCACAACTTTTTACAGTTAGTCGATGAGGAAGCCCTTGGCGAAATCTCCATGTTGAGTCGCCATATTCTCAATCGAATTCGGCAACAGCCAGTCTACCCACACCGTGCCATCAACCGAATCGTGCATCTACGGCAGCTTGGCCGGGTAATCAAGCATCGTGGACGCGGTATCACTCGTCTTTCCTACATGTGGTGGTTCACCAAGCTCCCAATCAAGCCCAAGACGATTCTCTACGAATCCTTCCTGGGGCGAAACTTCTCAGATAGCCCTAAGGCTATCTACAACTACCTGCAGACCAACTACCCCGGTCAGTTCAAGCACGTCTGGATTTCCAATCCCGGCGTAACCGGAATGCCAGATAAGCGGCCTAACACAGTTGTGGTAAAACGATTTGGCTGGCGGTATATGTATTATTTAGCCACAGCTAAGTTTCAGGTCATCAACATGCGCCAACCGAAGTGGTTCGTCAAGCGGCCAGGAACCAAGTTTCTTGCGACTTGGCACGGGACACCACTGAAACATTTAGTTTTCGATATGGATAACGTAGCCAGCGCCAACCCGCTCTACAAGCAAATTTTCTTCCAGCAGTCTCGTCAATGGGACTACCTGGTCACGGCCAATCAATTTTCAGTGGATGTGTTCGAACACGCCTTCATGTATCCCGTCGAAAAGATGCTGAAGTCCGGCTATCCGCGAAATGATATCCTGAGTGCCCCGGACCGTGATGCCCGGGCACGTCAGATCAAGGAACAGCTAGGTATTCCGCAAGGTAAGAAGATCATCCTCTACGCACCAACTTGGCGTGACGATGATTACTACGGTGTTGGTGATTACAAGTTTACTTTGAAGCTCGACATCAATCGCCTGCGTCGTGAACTTGGCGATGAGTACGTGTTGGTCTTACGGACCCACTACTTTATCACGGAACACTTAGATACAACTGGTTTTGGTGACTTCGTGTACAACGAATCTAGCTACGACGACATCGCGGAACTCTACTTAATCTCGGATGTCCTGATCACCGATTACTCCAGTGTGTTCTTCGATTACGCCATCTTGAAACGCCCAATTCTCTATTTCGTTTACGATTACGAGAAGTATGGTAGCGTCCTGCGCGGCTTCTACCTGAACATGGAAAAAGATTTACCTGGTCCTCTTTTAAAGACCAATGATGATGTCTTAGCGGCGCTGCACAACTTGCCGCAGGTTACCCGTGACTATGCGACGGCCTACAAGACCTTCAGTCAACGGTTCAATGCTTGGGAAGATGGCCACGCCACGCAACGTGTGGTTGACGCCTTCTTCGATCAAGACGACTTAAACTAAACTTCCGTTAACGTCAAAACGCCCATGCCGGTAATTTACCAACATGGACGTTTTTGCTATCCATTCAATCTATAATCAGAAATAGCTGTCCCTTTAGATACGATAGTCGTCGCTATCCGAGGCTGTCAAACGCATTAAGATTGTTCTTTCTGCCGCTCTCGCTGCCAAATATCAGCAATCAGACTGGCCAGCGTAATGGTAGCCATCTGGGATTCAGCCGCAGCCTGCACCTTAGCGTAGGCCACCCGCAATGTCTCCTGGATGTTGCCACCCACAATACAGTGTAGATTAGTCTGATCATCGATGTGTAATAGGTTGTCATCCGTTTCGACCGCCCGATAAATGGCCAACAGTGAGATTTCCGCCGGATCACGCGTCAATTCTGGTGTGGCCGTCCCCCGCTGTGTCGCAAGCAACCCAGCTGTTCGTAGCGCCGACATCAAGCGCCGAACCAGTCCCGGATTGGATTCAACGCTCAGTGCGATGGCCGTACTAGATAAATCATTATCATGGTAAATTTCAATATACGCCAGAATATGCACGGCATCACTAAGTTTATGGGAATACCGCATGTTTTACACTCCCTTTGTCAACTGAGTTGCCGCTAAAGCACCTGTTAAAAAGCCCGGTAGACTCTCCGCGGGGTGGCCCATAATTTTACGGTAGTCATCGGCCACTGTCGCCAGCAAGCCGCGACTGCCAGCATCGTACATGGAAGCCAACATATGGCCCTCATTGCCTTGGTTATACAGCGTCGCAAACTCGCTGAGTGTGACCGGTGCGTAACCAATCTGCTCACCAGAAACCGTGCTGAGAACTTTTGCAAGTGCTGGCATCGTGTATGAACGCTCCTGGGTCAGCGTGTAGATTGGCTGCCGCCATAGCGCTGGTGTCACAGCGACCTTGGCAAAGGCCGCCGCACTATCGGCGAGACTGATGAAACTCAGAGACGCATCTCCCATTGGATAAATGACGTTATGGCGTTCGATCAACTCTGGCAAATAGGGAACCAACGGATCAGCATACAGCGCATTTCGCAGAATGGTGTAGCTCAGATCCATGCCAGCCAGTCGGCGCGGCACGTAGCCATAGAAAGCGGAGAGATCAAACGGATTGTCCACCTGGTCAGCAATGAAGCCCATCACGATCAAATGCCCCACCTGTGCCTTTTCGGCAGCGGCGATGACGTTTTCAAATTCCGTGACCCGACTAAAACTATCGTGACTCTTGCTAGGCACATAGATTGCCACATCAGCCGCATCTAGGACGGTTGCCACTGTATCGGCATCGCGATAATCCAGTGGCAGGACCACCATCCCCCGTGCCGAAAAAGCGGTGGCTTTCGCCGGCGTATGAACACCGAGCGTTATCTGTTGTGGTGCGACCAAATGGGCTAAAGCCTTAACAATTTGGGTGCCTAGGTGACCAGCGGCACCAGTAACGACATATTTCATCATGCAGGACTCCCTTTTAATTTGTTGTTACTTTTAAGATAATATCTGATTCGATTTCCGTCAACGTAAACGATCTTGAATTTTGATAAATTGCACCGCTTACTCGTTGCAAACGACTATAATAAAGTTAAGATACATTAATCTAAAAATAGTTTCGATGAGGAGTGAGTAATGTGGTTCAACAATTAGCTAATAAAGTTGCAATTGTCACTGGTGCCGGTTCTGGTAAAGGCCAAGCCATTGCCGAATTATTTGCCAAGCAAGGCGCTCAGGTCGTGGCTGCCGACAGTAACACCGAAGCGCTAAAAGCCGTGGTTGACGGTATCAATGCCGCTGGTGGAACAGCCATCGCCGCGGTGACCGACGTCACCAAAGACGCTGATGTCACTGCCATGGTTCAACGCGCTGTGGATCAATTTGGGCGTCTGGATATTCTGGTTAATAACGCCGGAATGCTCGACAAGTTAGCACCCGCCGATACGCTGACCAACGAGCTGTGGGACAGAGTCATGACGGT
Organism: Levilactobacillus muriae; assembly: GCF_045862015.1. Taxonomy (NCBI): domain Bacteria; kingdom Bacillati; phylum Bacillota; class Bacilli; order Lactobacillales; family Lactobacillaceae; genus Levilactobacillus; species Levilactobacillus muriae. Next base: position 188,609 of record NZ_BAAFRU010000001.1, on the reverse strand, counting down.
TAATACGACCAGTGTGATGTTGGCCACGCGTGAAGCCCTCAAACGGTTCACGACCCAAGACGCCGGGGTTATTCTTAACATTGCCGCAGTCGAAGGTGATACTAGCGACCGGGCCAGTGCGGCCTATGCCGCTTCCAAACATGCCGTGGTTGGCCTGACAAAGAATACGGCATTCATGTACCAAAATGCTGGTATTCGGACCAACGCCATCGCCCCCGGCAACAAGGATACCGAATCTCCACTGGGCATCACCGTTCCCACCATGCCTAGCGGTAACAAGATTGCCCAGACAGCACTATTTCTGTGTTCTGACGCCGCTAGCTACGTCAATGGTGTCATTGTGCCAGTTAAGTTCTGATTTTCAAATCTAATGTAAAGACCGCCTCGCGTCAGCAGATATTACTGATGCGAGGCGGCCTATTTTTTCTCGTTTTTCTAGAAATGAACTGGTTAAGTTTTTCTCAAGTCCTAGCATGTTTTAAGGTTCAGACGATATAACTGAAAGTAAGCAACTCATTGTTGATTAAGTAAGGGAGGACTTTCTAATGACAAAGACCAAACGAACCATCACCATCGCACTAGCCGGAACTGCTGTCGTAGGTGGCCTGATTACAGCACCACAACTACTAAATACCAACCAGTCAACACCACCGACTCAGGCGATGGCCAAAACAAAACCGAGTGGTGCCAAGCCCAGTGGTACCAGTGCGCCTGGCCAGACAAGCAGTAGCAGTGCCAAGCTGTCCGGACAGACGACAATTTCCGGTAAAAAGGTGCTGAATAAGAAAACGATCACGGCTAACACAGCCAATCGCTCAGCCGTGTACGTTAAAAACGGTGGCAAGCTGACGCTCACTGCCAGTCAGCTGACCAAGTCTGGGGGTACCACCAACACTGACAATAGCAACTTCTTCGGCCAGAACGCTGGCTTGCTGGTGACTAAGGGCGGTCAAGCAACAATATCTGGCCTCACAGAAAAGACCACAGCTACGGGAGCCAATGGTATCTTTGCGACTGGAAAAAATGCCCGGGTGACGGTCAAAAACAGTCAAATCAGCACAACTAAAAGTTCATCACGTGGACTCGACGCAACTTATACGGGTAAAATTACGGCCACAAATACCAATATCACCACTAAGGGAAGTCACTCTGCTGCGCTGGCTACCGATCGTGGTGGCGGCACAGTCAGCCTGAACAAAGGAACCCTGAAAACAGCCGGTGATGGTTCGCCAATCATCTACTCAACGGGTGCAATTTCTGCCCAGAATGTAACTGGAACCGCCACTGGGGCAGAAGCTGCCGATATTGAGGGATCAAATAGCATTACACTTAAAAATAGTCAATTGACTGGAAAAAAGAACAATGGTGTCATGCTCTACCAAAGTATGTCCGGCGATTCTGAAGTTGGTACTTCGATCTTCTCCATGACCAATGGTAGCCTGACATCCACAGTTAAGAGTGGCTCTAAAGGAACGACCAACCACACTGGAGCGCTCTTCTACGTAACCAACACCACAGCAAAGATTAATCTAAACAATGTGAAGTTAAGTAATGCCTCAAGCACTTTGATTCGCCTTGCCAACGATCGCTGGGGAACCAGTGGCAGCAACGGTGGTAAGCTGACATTTACTGCAAAAAATCAGACATTAAAGGGGAATATTCTCGTTGCCAAAGGCAGTACACTGAAACTGAGTTTGACCTCTGGGAGCGTCTTGACCGGAGCCATCAACAGTGCCAATACGTCTGGTAAAACTACGATCATTCTCAAGGGAAACAACACCTGGAACGTCACTAAAGATTCATACGTCTCGTCGTTGATCAGTACCAAGAGCAGCTTGACACACATCAAGTCCAACGGCCACAATGTTTACTACAGCAAGAGCAATAGCGCGAATAAATGGCTCAACGGTAAGACCTATACCTTAAATGGTGGCGGTAAGCTGATTGCGAAATAACACGATTAGCACTAGTTCATACAGGTCAAAAAGCGAGTCTGGGATAAAACCCCAGACTCTTTTTGACTCTCCAAAGCTATATTGCTGAAACGTGGGACAGAAGGCAGCTGACTCCGCTTAAAACTGATAGCCGAACAATCCAAACCCGGGATTATCCGGCTATCAGCCTTAATGCCCGCCAGCTAACCGCCTTTTATACCACTCTCATTTTTTCTAATCATTATTTTCGCCTAATCTCAGTGATCTAAGAATCAATTAAAAAATGCTCTATCTGAACTTATGACAACGCTAGCACGGATACATCAACTCAGAAAAATTGACGGTAGCCCGTACGACTTGTACACTAAAAATAGCTATTTATTGGACAAGGAGATGCCTCACTTAATGACCTGGTTATTTTTACTACTTATAGGATTTTTAGTTGGCCTCCTGGTTATTTCCACTGGTGGCGGTGGTGCGGCCATCTACCTTGGCCTGCTCACGACCGTCTTTCATTTGGCTCCCGGTGCGGCAGCGGCAACCTCACTATTCACAGCTTTTCCGTCCCTCCTAGTCGGCGCTTACGGTCACTACCGTACCGGCCAGATTCACTTTAAGATTGGCAATCAGATGTTAATTGCAGCCATTCCGGCAACCATCGTAGGCGCTCTGTTGTCCCCCTACATCCCGGTCAAGCTGTACACGTGGCTGGTCGCCATCATCTTATTTCTATTGGGCATCCAGATTCTTGTTAAACGTTTCAGTCACCGTCAGAGCAAGCCCGTACAACACCAGGGCCTGCAAGCGGCTTGCTACGGCGTGCTGAGTGGACTAATGGTTGGGGTTGCCGGCCTATCCGGTGGCGGCCCAATCATTGCCGGGCTCTTGGTTCTGGGCCTCGATATGATTCCAGCCGCGGCCACCTCCGCCTATGTGTTGGTTGGGACAACCCTCGTTGGCCTCATCTTCCACATGTCAGCCAACAGCGTCAACTGGAGCATTGGTGTCAGCCTGATGATTGGCGCGATGCTGGGGGCTTTCTGCGCCCCACGTCTCCTGATGCACGCGAACCCGCAGAAGCTAAATGCCTACCTCAACCCCTTTATGGGCGTACTGATCATCTTCATGGCTTTGAAAATGGTATTCTAATCTAAACTTATTCACTGAAGACATGTGGTGATATGTCCTTAGTTATTCACGACTAAAAGCGCCAATCAGCGAATTACAACGCTGATTGGCGCTTTTTGTTTGCTTGTAATTAATCGCGACGCTTCTTAATGATGACGGCGCCCAGCGTTCCCAGCAGACTAGCTAAGAGTGCCGCTCCGACGACTGGTGCCCACTTATTTTGAGCCTCGCCTGTTTGTGGCAATCCGCCCAAGTCGGCAAGAATTCGGTTCTTCAGTGCTTGAAGCTGGGCAACCCGTTGTGCATTGCCTTGCGCTCTAGCCGCTGCAATCGCTTGGTCAACTCGTTGTAGCAATGCTGCTTCACGCGCATGTGCCGCTGATGGCGTATCTGCTTCATCAGCAATCAAGTCATCCCAGTAGTCCGTGACCACTTCATCTTCGGTATAGTTTGGATGTTCATGCTCATAGGTCAGATCACCCTCGTCACCTGGTTCTGTGATCCCCGGCTCCTCGGTACCAGGGTTTTCAGGCCCCGGCGTTTCAGGCTTCTCAATATTCGGCAATTCCACGTTGATTCCGGGATGAACGGGCTTTTCAAATGTCTCTTCCTCTTCGTTATCGCCGTTACCTTGCAGATCCCACCGATGGGTTTCCGCCTTGACAATGACTTTATCAGCGATGATGTTCCCATCAATATTTTGGTTAGCCACGATTGTCGCGGATGGTGCCAACATGCTGCCTTGGAATGGCGCGTTGACGTTAATTTCCCCGCCATACTGTTTGTCACTAGCAGTGCTATCGTAAAAGTTCCACAGCAAGTGGTTGTCTCCAAAATGTTCTGTTTCCTGGTTATCCCGGTCGGTCCCATCACTGTAGGTCAGCTTGATCTGTGAGTTGATGGTGTAATCGGCCTGACCGCCAGTATCCACGTTGATAATCACCGTATTGCCCTCAGCATCGGGAGACAGGCCCTTGATGTAAAGCGGTGTATTGCCTTGCAAAACATCCGGCGACAGGTTAATCACAATCTGACCGTTGGCGTTTGGCGTCATATCGCTCACGTCAATGACCCGGTTATTTTGATCGGCAAAATCACCGTTGCTGTAACTGGCTTCACTCGCTTTATTGGCAAGGGATTCGTTCAACGTCTTTAATTTAGCAAATTCGGCATCGAAATCGATGTAGGTTTGGCCGTTCTGATCTTGGTAGACTTCATTGGCTAAAAGGTGGTCGATATAAACCCCATTGACCATCGGCCGGTTAGGATTGCTGATATCAATGCTGATGCCATCCCCAAAGACGACCTTGTTCTCACGGGTGTCACCCCCGGAAACAAAGGAACTCCCGGCAATGTTGGTAATGTTCTGTATGTAAGAGATATCCTTGTCGAGTAATTCTTCAATGATGTTCGTCCCGAAGTTCACATTCCCAATCAGATTCTGAACGGCAACATTCCCGTTGGTATGGGCGTGCAATTCAGCTTCTCGGGCAAATATATGGAAGACGGACGAGACACCTAACAAGTTATCCAAATCGGGATAGTCATCGTAGACGGTTCCGCCGGATTGAATTTCGGCTTCCGCCAAAGGTTCGAGAGCAGTGGTCGTGGCCGGCACATATTTTGCCTGGGCGCTTTCAACCAGAGCGTTAACCTTTTCGCGCAGCTTTGCATTGGCTAAAGCTGTTGAAAGACCTTCCTGAGGGGTCATCAGACGTGCGTTAATCCCTGACGCTTTCGTAACGGTATGCGCCATTTTAGAAATGTGCTTATTAGAAGTCACTGATTTCTTTACGCTCTTGATCTTTGCAGTTGAACTCTCAGAAGCGACTTTAGACTTTTGCTTTTGACTACCTGTTTCACTAGTTGCCTTAGCCGAAGAGACATCCGTACTTTCTGATTGTGCCTGCGCCAACCCGCTATTACTATCAGTACTGCTACTGCTACTGCTATTACGATTGCTGTCATCACTGCTAGTGCTAGCATTACTATTGCCAGAGTTGCTCTCACTGCTACCACCGCTGTCACTCTCAGCAGATCCCACGCTGCTAGAAGAGACTGACACATTGCTACTACTCTCCGTTGCCGACGCGTTAGCCGTCACCATGCCGCCACCCCCAATGGCAAGCATCACTGCGCAGGCGAACACCCACTTACGACCGTCTTTATACATCTTAAAATGCGTGCGTTTTGTTTCCATATCGACTAAATCCCTACCTTTCACTATAAGATACCATCTCTATTTTCGTCCTCTCCAGGGGAACATTCAACGCTATTTTGAAATTATTTTTTAATTTAACAAATTAACGATTGTGTAGTTTACCAAAGAAATATTGTTGGCAGATTGTTAGTTCATCAAACTAGCAACAGCACGTGTTTTCATAAAATTTGGTCGTTATTTTGAAAATTAACGCGACAAGATTGCCATTTTTTACATTAGTATTTAGTAGGAAGCCAAAATAAAACGACCCGACCGTTGGCTGTCGGAGTCGTTTCGTAACTAAAATTCAAATGAGCGTGTATCTAACACCCTAGTCGTCGGTTTCCCCTAGATTAGTGACGCCGCTTACGGTTTAGGGCAAAACCGGTCAGAGCACCGCCGAGCAGTAGTGCCAAACCAGCCCACGGTGAAACGGTGGCCTCATCGGTCTGCGGTAAGGTGGTCGCCGCAGCCGCTTGCTGCTTAGTAGCCTGTTGCGTCAGTGTCGCCGAAGAAGCCGCATTCAGATTCACAGTTCCCGTGCGTTTACGCGTTGACCGCTGGCTTTGCTTATCAACGACAACCTGGTCGGCATCCCCACCGTTCGTGGTATCGACCGTCTTATCAATTGCTGGCACATCAGGGTTAACAGTGTCCCCGTCGCCGCCCTGATTCAAAGCCTGATAGGTAAAGGTGATCGTCTGATTGGCTGCCGTATAGGTACCATTTGCGATACTTTTACCGACTAATTTATATCCCGTCAGTGTCTGGGCATTGATGGTAAAGGCATCGCCAACGTTTCCAGATTGCTGCGTCTGACTGATGATCTTGCCATCCTGATCCACGTTAACGATCGTGACCGTCCCCGTCGTGATACCGGGATCAGGTTTACCCGGATTTCCAGGATCAACCAGAATTTCATTTTCAACTTTAAAGGTAAGGTAGGCACTGTATCCCCATAGGGCACCAAAACTCTGGTTGACCACTTGGATGGTATAGGTGCCATCTGGCACATCGTCCTTAGCGGTAAACGTCAATCCAACTTTATTACCAGATATTCGTTGGATACTAAACCAATTGGTGGCATCTTCGGCAGTAGTGGCCCATGCGGCAATATCCGTAGTCGCCATATTCGGATCGGGCTCCCCATACGCCACAGTGATGCCATTAGCTATTGCGGCCGTCCAGGTTCCCTCATTGTCATCAACTTGTCCCGTCGCCATATCTTGAAAACCCGTTACCACGCCTGTGACCGGGTCAAAAGTTCGGTTAGCGGCACTGATCTTGTGGGTATTACCAATGAGTCGTTGGTAGACACCATAGTTGACGATGGGCTGATCATTTTTGCCGAGCAGTTGAATGACCCCATTACTCAAATGGTTATACATGTAGGTCATTGTCCCTCGGAAGCCACTCAAGTCGGGTAGTGCCCCCGATAGTTGATTGTAAGAAACATCTACCATTGTCATTGAAGGCCAGTTACCCACATCTGGAAAGGCGCCACTCAGCTGATTATGACTAACGTCCAGCGACCAAAGATTGGGAATGGTCTTCAAACTTGGTATACTTCCTGTCAGCTGATTGTTAGCCAGATAGATCATTTCAAGGTTGGTATATTTACTCAAATCTGGTATGTTCCCGGTCAAGTAACTATTTCCCAAACGCAAGAATCGTAACTTCAGATTGCTTCCAAAATACGTGTCCATGATTGTCGTCATATCGTGGTTAGCACCATCATTTGCCAAGTGAAGCGACACTGAGGCCAAGGGCACCACCGAGAAGTCGATCAGAGCCGAGATCGGAACCTGCATGCGTGTCAAAGACAACGTCTGTAGATTGGTGAAATACCCTAAGCCGGCAAAATTGGCCACGTTCCCCACACCCACGTAATCATTCAAGTCTGTCAGCTTATCAACATATTGATAGAGGTTACTGTCGGTTGCAACGTAATACGGTTTCCCCGTAATCGTTGAGGTTGGTGCCCCCACATTTATCTGACGAATCACGATATCCCGTAGCGTTGCATCTGGAAGCCACTCACTCGCATTCACTCCCCAAATAGGAGATACCGCCGCTGGTGCTCTCATGGCAATTGGCTTCGGTGTCACAGAGGCTGACTCTTCGTCGTTAACTTGGGTATCCTCTGCTGGTACCGCTGGGTCACTAACAGCTGGATTCTTATCTGCAGAATCGCCTGTGGCCGTAGACGACTTATTGCCTGACGTTCCCGGAACACCTGCTTCAGGCGTTGGCGTCTCACCCTCAGGCTCATCAGAAGCGTCTAAACCAACCTTTTCTTGATCCTTATTTACCGTTGGCGCCGTCACTGGCTCCTCACTGCCCATGTCGTTTGGCGCTTCTTCTGCCGGCTTTTCAACTGCACCATCGCTTGATTCTGAATTTGCTTCACCACTCGCTTGTGTCTTTAAAGTGGTCTGCTGTGCCGGCGTTGCAGCTTGTGCTGTTAATTTCGCCGTCGCATTTTCACCCGTTACCATCGTATCATCTGCTGCTGCCGTTTCCGTGGACACCATCAGGCCCAATCCCAGTGTCATTGCAGTAATACCAGCGACAACCCAGTGTTTACCTGCCTTATAGCTCTTATAGTGTCGTTTCGTCTCGCTAGCCACGTTATTCATGGGTCTTCCTCCTCAACGTTTACACGTTTATCATTTTCCTACACGCTAAGTGAATGTGACAAATTAGTTAATGTGGGCAAAAGCTCTACATCCACATTGTAACCGATTTCACATTTTTAAGATAGGTTGCTTCCTGACCCGTTCGTTCACGGCGCACTGACGTCGGCTACTTGCAAGTTTTAAGGCATCTAGGTAAAGCGATACACGCACTGGTGATTAATGGTGAGTATTTATGGTCTATGTGTTTTTCGACCTATAACTTTTATGGCCACAATCACTTTATGACTATCATTTACCAGTGAATTTTGCATATTACCTACTATACTTGTCAATTTATGACCTATTTTTAAATCCTACTTTAGTCATTCTTTTTACCTGACACGCGAAAAAGTCGTAACCCCGCTCAGTGGCGTTACGACTTTTACTTAAATAATGTGTCTACTTTTTCTTTCGTTTGATTCCTAACAGACTGAACGTGCCTAGTAACAGGGCAATTCCCCAGAGTGAAGACGATTGCTTTTCACTTGTCTGTGGTAAAGCCATAGCACTTACGCCACTAGCATCCACATTAGTCTCCTTATCTGCACGATTATCTTCAGTAGTCGGCCGCGTGCTCGTCATATTTTCACCTGTACTTAACGGTAAAGATTGGGGCTTAGCATCAGATGTCGACTGAACGGTCGTCAGAGATTGGCCTGAATTCTCTCCCGTAACAATAGCTCCAGTGCCACCGGTCACGTTACCTTGTCCCGTGTTATGGCCACTTGAATCATTACCGTTGGAGCCAGCATTACCTGACCCATTGCTGTCACCACCGGTATTACCAGAGCCGCTATCGCCGTCACCGGCGTTGCCTGACCCATTGTTGTCGCCACCGGTATTACCAGAGCCGCTATCGCCGTCACCGGCGTTGCCTGACCCATTGTTGTCGCCACCGGTATTACCAGAGCCGTTATTGCCGCCACCGGCGTTGCCTGACCCATTGTTGTCGCCGGTGTTTCCACCAGATCCACTATTGTCGCCACCAGTATTACCAGAACCATTATCGCCGCCACCGGTCGATCCACCGTCACCGCCGTTACCAGCTTCAACCAGCTGGTAGATATAGGTTACTGTGATATTAGTTTCACCAAAGGTACCATTAGCATTGGCTGGCGTCGTAACTAACTTATACCCCGTCGGTGTTACCGGTTGTGTCGTATACGCATCACCTGGCTTTCCGGTTTGAACTTGGTCGGCCGCAACTGGCTTGCCGTCCGCCGTCTGGTGATGAACCGTCACAGTCGTCTGACTCGCTGCCACATCTTCATCTTGCGTATAAACGTAAACGACATCAGTTTTGGTCTCACTGTACTTACCCGTCGCGTTGCTTGGTGTCGTCAATAATGTGTATCCTTTAATGGGCTTGGGTGTTGTCGTATAACTCTCTCCGACTAAGCCCCCCGACAGTTCTACATCGTCAGCAAGCTCGTTGCCATCTTCATCTTGAAAATGGACTGTCACGTTGGCCGCCTCCTGCGAAATCACGTAAGGTTGAACGACCGCGAAGTCAACAACGCCAGCTTGTGGTTTGTACGTGCCAGTCAGATAGTAATAGTCATCGAGAACTGCTACATTGGTTGCTCCTGGAAATTCCGTGGCCCCTGGTTTCTGATCCTGAATGTTCGTATAGTTAATTCCCCCATTTCCATCCGGCGTTGGATAGCCCCCTGTATAGTAGATGTGATAGGTGTGCCCCTCTTCATCCGTATAGAAGACTGGTTCGGCCAATGCAGCCCCAGCGGTTAACGTTACCACGTTACCTTCAACGTCAATACATTGAATTTGTAAGTGTCCTTTGCGATCCTTATCACTAATCATCGCTGGCTCAAGCATGATAAATTGTCCCGTGTAGTTGAAGTCAGCTGGCGCCTTCCCCTTTAGTGGAGAGAAATCACGAATATGATTATAGGCCAGTTGTAAGCTGGTTAAATTTTGTAAATTCGCTAACGGTGTCACATCCTTGATTCGGTTGTTTTGCAAATCGACAGTCGTTAAATGTTGCAGATTTGCTAACGGTGTCACATCGACAATATCTCCGTAGACTGCTCCCGGCTTATAGTTCAACGATGCGCCCATCATAATGACTTCCAGGTTAGTGGCGTACTGCAACCCTTCCAAAGAAAATTCTGTCTTGCCATCGATATAAGTGTCATAGCCATCATGACCGAGTGCAAAGAGATCCTTCAATAATTGCAGATCGTCCTGCGTGATATCATCGACGCTATCCCAAGTCTTATCGACGCCAGTCAGCTTTTGTAAATGAATCAGAACCAATTTCTGTAGCGTTTTGTTTGGCATCCATTGATCGATAGTCGTTGCTTCCTTGGTATGACTGAGTTTAGTAGTTGTGGGCTTGGCTACTTCTGCTTGAACCAGTTGAACGGCCTCTAACGTATGGCTTGCACTAGTCTGATTCGTGACAGCGACTGGTGTTGTCACAATCTCAGCTGGACGAGTCTCTGGTACAGTTTCTAAATCACTATTTGGCGTTGGTGCTTCAACTACTGATGCTTCGGTTACCGGCGTTTCAGTTCCTGGCGTCTCGGTTGCTGGTGTTTCAGTTGCTGGCGTTTCGGTTACCGGCGTTTCGGTTACCGGCGTTTCAGTTGCTGGCGCTTCAGTTGCTGGCGTCTCGGTTGCTGGTGTCTCGGTTGCTGGTGTCTCGGTTGCTGGTGTCTCGGTTGCTGGCGTTTCGGTTGCTGGTGTTTCGGTTGCTGGCGTTTCGGTTGCTGGCGTTTCGGTTGCTGGCGTTTCGGTTGCTGGCGTCTCAGGTGCTGGCGTCTCGGTTGCTGGCGTTTCGTTATCCGCACCAGCTTCCGAAGACGTTTCCATTTCAGGTCGGCTCACAGGTGTTGCCGCAACGTCAACGGGTGTAACCTCGGGAACTTCAGCAATTGTATCCGCTGTCATTTCAACAGAGCTGGCTGTTGACTCCGCCTTAGCAGTGACTTCAACTTTAGCTGATATCGCTTGATCATTCGCTTGAGCAGTTACCCCGCCAATACTCATGATCATGGCCCCACTCGCGATCCCCGCAATCACCCAGGACTTACCCTTCTTGTACATCTTGTAATGCGTTTTTGTATTCATTTGCTTGTTCATTATTAATCTCCCCCAGAGAATTCACAATTTATTTTTTTGGTTTTTTTCAAAACGGTCTAATCGGAATTGTGCGTCCCTTTCAACAAAAATCAGTATATCTAGAAAGATCGGTATGGAGGTGATTTGCTTAAATTTGGCATAGAATTAATCCGCTTGTGAATTTTCACAAACTTGTATCTTATACAATTAAATGGTGTACGTTATAATTGCGCTGCCATACCGACGCTCTGGTAATATTTCTACATTAAATGGACTTCAATCGCAGCAAAAGAAGCGCACCTGCTAAGATGCACTTCACCGTCATTATTAATTCTGCTGGTCTTCTCTTTCCCTTCGCCGGGATCGATGCCAACCAAATAACCACAGCGTCATCATGCTAACACCTACAAAAATAATGAGCCACGCCCAATCCAGATTAGGTCGTTGTGCGACGCGTTGTCGCTTATTGTGAGGGCTCCTTGACGCCTGTACTGTGTCATCACTTTGCCCGGGATACGTTGCCGGTGCGGGCCCCGCACTTTTAATTGTCGGAGGCACTGACCGAGCTATGTGTCGAGATCCCTGAGAAGTGATTGTACGCTTCCTGTCGCCGCTCCTAGTCCGCTGCTTTACTGGCTTGGCCTCGGCCTTGCTAGCTTGTTGCCCGATCATTTGAACGGGACGCTTGTCAGCCGTCACGCCATCCCCTACCGTCCCGTTAATGCTAGCTCCGATCACATCATTCGATGCAATGGTCGTTTGATAAACGTAAGTCACATCCTCAGGATACTTGGTAAAGACGCCTTTGCTGTTTCGTGGCACATCATACAGCATATATCCCTGAATACTGATCGCATCAGTTGTATAAGATTCCCCGATCTGCCCGCGCAATATGCGATCCGCATGCAATTTCACCCCAGCCTGATCCAAATAGTGCACGGTGACGGTTGCTTTTAAAGTATGCACGGTCCCCGGCAAAGTTGGCTTTACCGATTGCGTCGGTGTTGGTGGCTTAGGGGCCGTGACTGCTGGTGCCTGTTTGTGGTATTTGTACGTAATTGTAATCGCTGTTTCCGTATACTTGCCCGTGGCATTGGCAGGCGCTGTTAAAAGCGTATAACCTGCCCGCTTAATCGGTTGCGTCGTATACGGGCTCCCAATCTCCCCTGCCGGCAATTCCTTGTCAGGTGCAATCGTTCTGTCCTGCTCATCACGATAATGCACGGTGATCTTTCCTGCGGTCATAGAATCAATGCGATAAGGCTGGACAATATCAAAAATTTCCGACTCATCTTCGGACTGACCCTCAGCCAGTAGAAAGTTTCGATCTGGCTGTGGTGTAATGTGCCACCCAGGAAGTGTTGTGATTCCAGCCTCCTGATCCGGTATCTCCCAATACTCCAGACCCGTTTCGGCATCATCTTGATAGATCGTGTCGTTATTAATATTCATGTAAATCCGAGATCGAACGCGTTCATTCCCAACGCCTGGTAGGTCATAAAAATCATCGATCGTCATCCGGGGCCGAACAATCAAATGTGCCAGCTCCCCATTCGGCAACCGAAAGTTGTTCTCCAAATGTGCCCACCGATCAACCGGATCAATCGCAATCCTAGGTAACGTCACGTGCTGATATCGATAGTCCTTAACAGCCGCTTGAATCGGCTGTAAGCTGGAAAAGTCATGGATATGATTGTTGACCAATGATAGAAAAGTTAGCTTCTGTAATCCCGCCAACGGAGAGACATCTTCAATGCGATTGTAGTCTAAATACACAGTTTTTAGTCCCGGCATCAGCCGCAACGGTGAAATATCTACTAAGTCCCCAAAGAGCGTAAACGGCGCATAATTATAATCCCCACCACTTAAGCTGAGAAAGGTTGCATTCTGCGCATATTGTAAACCGACAATTGAAAAGGATTGTTGCCCATCAATATACGTTGAGACATTGCCACCTTGCGGACTTCCATCGACATTGATAATCTGTAAAAACTGCAAATCCAATTGACTTATTTCGCTCACATCGTGCCACTTCAATGGAATGTTATTCGCTTTAGCCTGAATGTTCAATTGCATGAGGATGGATTCTTGTAGCCGCTTATTAGGCATCCACTGATCAATATCACCAGGCGTTGTACTGGGAAGCTTACCGTCTACCGACTTGAGTGGCCCAAAACTTTGAACCAATTGATCCATATGGGTCGCCGTCTCCGCAGCAACCGCCTGGTTATGATTGAAGTCACTAACTATCACAATGGCGGCTACAATGACAATTAGCATCACAGTTTTAGCAGCAATATATGTATTCTGCAATAAATTGATTTTTTTCAAGATAAGCTCCTCTAACCCGTCACTCGTCAATCAATACCTTACCGTTGAAAATATTATACTCCCAAGCTTTCCTCCTAAATTATACTATATTAAAGACTAGAAGTATATCATAATGTTAATTATTAAATATGAATATAATTATATTATTAACCCTACTGCAGATTCTTATCGATTCATCCATGCGTACTTTCACTTAAAAAGAGGTGAATCATTTCTTAAAATAATGTGAGGTGATCTATAGCTTCAACTAAGATGACAATCAAAAAATGCCACTAGACAGAAAGTCAGTGACATCTGATACGTAGCTTCTATTCCACTTCATGGTAGGCATCAAAATTATTTAGTAATTCTTTGTTCTTAGTGAAGACCGGTAAGTGATCCAAATCCAAATTGACCGTAATCATAGTCCCACCCAGATGTTTTTCACCAGTGTACACATCGAACCAATCCACGTCAGAATCACCTGGTAAATAAACTTGACGCTTATCCAACTTTGCATAGAGTACTGGCGCAACGAGAATATCCGTTCCGAACATATACTCATCAGTAATATCCCAAACATCATCACGCGGAAAGTCAAAGAAAAGTGGCCGCATAATCGGGTCACCCTTTTGATGAGCGACATCCATTTGTCTTTTAAGGTATGGTTTAAGAGCCTCACGAATGTTGAGATGGCGCCGCATAATGTTATATGCTTTTTCACCATACGCCCATACTTCCGTCTCAGCGCCTGATGGCTGTCGTCCACCCCCATCTCCTAGTGGTTCAGTATGTGGATCCCGATCCCCGTGCATCCGCATTACCGGACAGAATGTGGCAAACTCAAACCACCGAGTCACTAACTCCTGAAAGTCTGGATCGGTATCAACACCACCGTGAAAACCACCAATATCAGTTGTCCACCAAGGAATACCAGCAATCCCCATGCTCAATCCCGCTGCTAGTTGATTACGTAATGATTTAAAACTCGAGTCAACATCTCCTGACCAGACAAGCGCCCCATACTTTTGGCTGCCAGCCCAGGCACAACGAACCAAGTTCATCGGATTATCAATGCCCTCAGACCTCATACCATCATAAAAGGCCTTAGAAAATCCAACAGGATATTTATTAGCAACTTCCAGTGCAGAGCCTTCATAATAACGGTAATTGTCAAAATCATAGGCGCGATACTCAGGTTCTGCTTCGTCAAGCCAGAATAAGGTAACACCCTTTTTATAATAATTTTTCTTAACCAAATCCCACACATAACGTTGTGCTTTAGGGTTGGTAAAGTCAACGAAACCATTATTTCCGAGAAAGTCCATCATAATCTGGGGACCTTTGTCTGCTCGAACCAGCAGCCCACGTTCATTCAGGTCCGCAAATGTCGAAGCTGTGTTATCTACAGTTGGCCAAATTGACACCATCAGCTTAATACCCATTTTATCCAGCTCTTGGCACATCGCTTCTGGATCTGGCCAATATTTATGATCAAACCGGAACTCCCCAGATTTTGGCCAGTGAAAGTAATCAATAACAATCACATCAATTGGTAAATGACGACGTTTGTACTCATGGGCCGCATGTAGCAATTCTTCCTGTGTCCGATAACGCAGCCGACTCTGCCAGAAACCCAGTCCGTAGTCGGGGATTTCGGGAACAGTTCCGGTAACTTCAGCATAGTGCCGTTCAATTTCTGAAGGCGTGTCTCCTGCCGTTATCCAATAATCTAATTCCTTGGTTGCATTGGCCTCCCAAGTTGTCACATTCTTGCCAAACGTTGCTCGGCCAATCGCCGGATTATTCCAGAGAAAGCCATACCCAAGATTTGAAATCATGAAGGGAACTGTGGCCTGAGAATTACGTTGGGCCAGTTCCAACTCAGTTCCTTTTAAGTCTAAATTGGCTTGCTGATATTGTCCCATGCCAAAGACTTTCTCATTTGGTTCTGATTCAAACCGTAGCGTTAACTTGAAATCGCCACCAGCAATACCTGAAAATGTCCGTGGCTCAATTTTTAAAGCACTGTTAAATCGGGTTGTTCTATCTTCATCCACGCCTTTTTTCATCGTCGCGTTACGACTTCTTTGATACTCATCAAGAAGAATTTTGTCATTCTGGTCGAAAAAGGTAATCTTTCCTCGACCATTCACGGCAGCCTTTATCTTACCGTTCGTAATTTCACCACGTTGCCCAACAGCAAGACATTCATCTGCCCTGTGATTAACAGCCATTGAAAGAGCGTTATCTTCATGACACAATTGTGGAAACTTTGTAGAACGTACCCGGAAACTATCCGTGCCCCACGGCGTAATCTCTAGGTGTTCCCCTTGATTTTCATAAACTAATTTATTCTTATCAGCAATTATCATAATATTTCCGCTCCCTTATGCTTGAACTTTACGCTCATTTAAATCATCGGTAATTTTAGTTTCGAGTCGTTCATACTTGCCGTAAAAGAACAGTGGCACCATGGCAATTACTAAAGCAATAATTGTCACCCAAACAAACGAAATACTAATACCTTGTAACCCGGCCGCAGTTTGTGTTTTGTTCGCCACATATCCGAATGCAGCCATCACTTTAGCGGAAATCATTCCGCCAATCCCACTACCAAGTTTAATACAGAATGATGTCCCAATTGCGGTCAATAACCCGGCTGCGTTAATTCCATTCTTCCATTCACCATAATCAACAGTAGCACCGATCAAAGCAAATGGCATCGTCACTGCAAATCCGATTCCTAAACAGCCGAGTAACCAGCCCACGATAATGACTGGTAAATTCATTCCCGCAAACCCAATAATCAATTGTCCTGTAATACACATTATCAATCCGGTTATCCAGATAATCTTTTTGGATAGTTTGCGAGCAAACAACGGAATCAACAACGTTGTCACAACTTGGATGACTTTCATGCTATTAAGAACCGACGTCATATCTTGATTGCCGTAATTGTAGGTCATGTAATAAACAATCGTTGAAGAACGTGAGGTCAATGCAATCCACAAGAAAAGATTACTAATGATGATAATCACCCACGGCCAATTATTCTTCATCGCACGAACACTTTTCTTTATTGAGACCTTTTGAACAACTGGCTTCACACGTTCCTTGATATTGCTAAAAGAGACCAGTGTTAAGATCATTCCAACTAAGGCAAAAATAATGATTGTCCAACGAAAACCAACCACTTTATTTCCTTTTCCAAAAAAAGCAACAAGTGGTAGTCCCAACGCATTAACGATTAGAACACCAACTTGCCCAAAGGTCATACGAATTGAGTTTAAAGTTAATCGTTCCTGAGGATCACGAGTCAGTAACGGCAGCACAGTTGCTAATGGTGTATTCAGACCCGTATACAAGACACCAGTACAAATATATGTAATGGCACAGTACCAAATTTTGGCATGCAATGATAAATTAGGTGCTGAAAATGTTAAGATGGCACTAATCGTAAATGGTAAAATAACCCATAAAAAATATGGACGTGCTTTCCCCCAACGGGTGTGCGTCATATCAATTAAGGTTCCCCAAATTGGGGCATCTAGTGCATCAAATATTCTGGCAATAAAAAGAATAGTTCCGGCAGTTCCAACTGGAATTAATGCCACATCGGTAAAGTAGTATAATAGATATACCGTAATCATGTTAAAAACTAATTGTCCGGCTAAATCGAGCTGTCCAAAACCGATTCGTTCCCGCCATGACAATTTAACACTATCAGTCTGGGTGACCTCTGTAGTTTGATTTTCCATAAGTCCAGGTTCCTTTGTAATTTATTTGCAAGCGCTTACGTTCTTAATTGTAACTGGTGTTTAAACCGAATAAAATGCACGGCACTATACATATTGTGTCAAAAAGGAACTTAAGTCATATTAACTTTAGGAGGGGCCACCATGCCTTACTATACTTTTGATTTGTCCAAGCCACTGGCATTCTTTACAAGTGGTAATTTCTTCGTGACTACTGACAATTGGATTCACAAGCCCATGTATCAAAAGGGTAACTACGAGATTATCATTGTTCTCCAAGGAGAATTACATCTAAGCTTGCGCAACCAAGAACATCGCATTACAGCAGGAAATTATTTTCTTGTGCCACCATACCACCACATGGTTGGCTCGCAAGTTTCCCCTGAAGGTACTGAATTTCTTTGGATTCATTTTTTTCCACAGGCTACCGTCCAAGTAACGGACGACTTACCACAAGTAACTCGCGATCAAAACTCATTTCTAATGACGCTACCCGAAAGTTTTAAGCTACCAGATTTAAACAAAGCAATCGTCCTTGCCCACCAGATCTTGGACTTTTCAGAAAATCGTCAGACAACAACTGCTGGCCTAGCAACCGCAGTATTTTTAACCTACCTTGCAACTGAGTTTGACTATTCGCAAACGTCCGAACAATCTGAACCGCCAACCATGGTCTTAGTCAAAAACTGGATTCGAGCAAATATCGACCACATCTCGACCGTTGATGAAATCGCCAGTAAATTCCATTTCAATAAGCGCTATTTGAATCGGTTATTCAAACAAGAATTCGATATTTCAATTCATCGTTATATGAACAATTGCAAACTTGATCAAGCAAAAGTTCTTTTAACAACGACCACCAAAAGTATTGATGAGGTGTCTCGTGATTCTTTCTTTAACGATAGTCGGAATTTTTCACGTCTCTTTAAAAAATACACCGACATGACCCCCAGCGATTATCGGCATGCCTTCGGTGGCAAATTTATTAACACACCCAAGATTGACCCCGAAATCCCCATCCCCGGATACATCAAAGATCACGAATAGCAAAAACGTCAGATAACTTTTTACGAGTTATCTGACATTTTTTATCGTTTAGACTGATCTTATTTAATCCAAGCCTGCAATCCGGCCGCCAACAATCCGCCAACGAGCGGACCAAACATTGGCACCCACGCATAGTTCCATTCAGCGGAACTCTTATTGGGAACGGGTAGGATGGTGTAAGCCAATCGTGGACTCCAGTCACGCGCCGGGTTAATCGCGAACCCGGTGGTACTTCCCAATCCCATCCCAATGGTCATGATCAGAATTCCAACTATGAATGGCTTGAGTCCCTGCGTAAAGTCCCCCATATTCAAGAGAATAAAGATGAACGCCCAGGTTGCCACAACTTCGGAGATGAAATTAAACAAGGGATTCTTGATGGCAGGTCGGGTGGCGAAGATGCCAACGCTGTTTCCGGCTGCCTCATCCGGCGTCGCTTTGAAATGCGGGTAGAACTGGACGATGGCAATAGCTGCACCTACAAAAGCACCCAAGAATTGCCCAGCTATGTATGGTAATACGTCTGACCACGGAAAGAAGCCAAAGGCAGCGAAACCAATTGTGACTGCGGGGTTCAAATGCCCGTCGGAACCAAGCATCCCGGCCACGTAAACGCCCATGGTCACAGCCATCCCCCACGCAAGACTGACAAACGTCCAGTTACTGCCAGTCGCGTAAGACTTTTTGAGGTTGATTCCGGCTCCCGTTCCAGTCCCCAACAGGATCAGAATCAGGGTTCCGAAAAACTCGCCTATAAATCCATTCATAAAATGACACCCACCTTGTTATAATTTCGCAATAATTTTTCAAACTATTCATAGTCTACCATAACTCAGAAGCAAAGGGGCGCTTGATTTTGCGGCCCATCAGCCAGTATTTATATTTCAATAAAATCATCCAACCCTTGTAATATTACATTGTCCGGTAAAAGCGTAACGCCAATAATATTGGGGCGTAACCATCCTGTAAAACTTCTGGGTTATCTTAGAAGTTGTACTTAAGCGATGACAATTTTACATAAGGGATGGATATTAATAATGCATATGAAGAAAATTGGATTGGCAATTGCCTTTGCCGCTGCCCTGGTTCCCGCAATCAGTCTAGGCACGACAACGGCACATGCCAACAGCACGAACACCATTGTTAGCACCAGCAACATGACCGACACGGCTTACGTTCGAAAGAGCGCGACCGGTTGGACCTACAACTTAGGGGGCACCGCCAGCAACATGACTTTCGGCAAGAAGACCCACTACCTAAAGAACTACCCCAACACGACTTGGCATGCTACCAAGAAGCGCTACATTATTAAGAAAAATGGCGTAAAATACCTCTACTACTACGTCACAAATGGTCGTAAGACCGCGTCCGGTTGGATTTGGCACGGCTACCTGCAAAGCAAGAGTTACGCGCATACCACCACAACTAGTACATCAACGAGTGGGAACGGCACCTACGCCTCAATTTACAAGCAAGCCAAGTCCCTCTTGGGCAAGCCTTACGTCTATGGTGGCAATGGCCCCAGCTCGTTTGACTGCTCCGGTTTCACGAAGTACGTTTATAGCAAGGCCATTGGTCAAACACTTCCCCGGACGGCACAACAGCAATACGATGCCTACACGCACGTGAGCGCTAAGAACGCCCAACCCGGCGACCTGATCTTCTTCGGAACTAGCACCGGTAACATCACCCATTGTGGAATCTACTTGGGGAACAACAAGATGATCGATGCCCAACTGCGCGGTGTTGTGACTGAAGCCACCAACGTTTCCTGGTGGCACACGGTCGGCTACTCCCGTCCAGCAACCTTAAGTTAAATGAGAATGTTGAAGTCGCGATGTGAATCGCGGCTTTTTTTTGCCTTCCAGAGTCACTTGGTTTCAGCCACAAAAATTTCTACCTAGAGTTGTTTTTTCAGTCGTCCCCAGTACGTGATACCCATGATTACCCCAAAAAAGATTCCAGCTAGGACCGCACTTTTGATATTACTTACTGAACGCAATTGTAGCATAAAGTTGGCGCCATCGAAGAACCAATCGAGTACGGCCTTCAAAAGGTATGTGAACACTGCAAAATAAATGCCTTGGCCCAGGGCTGACTTCAGAACACGCCCCCACGCTGCTGGCATATCCTGAACGTCAACTTCATTATCTGTCAGGTGCGCGCGCCGGCTGGCTACCATGAGATAGGGACAAACAACGACCCCAAAAAAGATAGAATTGAATAAAACAATACCTAGCAGCGCATATTCTGGCGAAGTGGTGGCCCAGAAAATAGCAACGAGTGGTGGCAATAACAGCGCTGGTACACACATCAACAGCGCGTTAGTCCCAATACGATTAACTTCTTGGCGCTTGTATTCGTCAAAGTCCCCTGAAATGTTGAAAAAGTATTTTACAAAGCGATCACGTAAAGTTTCCCCGTTCTTCATGATGATTACCCCTCCCAGAATAAATGATTCAGATCCGTGCTGAGGACCTTCGCTAACCGTAAGCATAGATCAAGTGACGGATTATATTTATCGTTTTCAACTAAGTTAATGGTCTGCCGGGCAACCGCCACTTGTTTGGCAAGTTGATACTGGGTCAAACCAGCAGCTTTCCGAAACTCTTTGACGCGGTTCACGCAGGTCACCTCTTTTGAAATGTTAGATATATATGACATTTTTAGTATAGGAGCGTCTTATTTAGATGTCAACTATATGTGACTTTTTAAGCCCGATCTCCGCAATACATGGCGACAAAAAAGGCTCCCACTCAAAACTCGAGTAGTAGCCTTTATTTACGCGTTCATTACTATGCTGGTGATACATCCAGATTCTTGTTGCCACCGTTTAAAATCTTGAAGAAACTAGCCAGTTCCTTCTTCCGGTAAGCTGCTGGAACGAATTCCCGGATGGTCTCCAAGTCGAAGCCGGTCGCTAGCTTATTGCGGTCAACGACGATCGGGTTCTTTAAGATCCCTGGGTTCTGTTGTAAGAGGTCCACGAGTTCATTCATCCCCATGTCTTGCACGGAGTCAGGTAAAGCCTTGTAGGCCTTAGAACGGGTAGAGATCAAGTCGTCAGTCCCATCTTCTGTCAGGGACAACATGTATAGAATTTCATCACGCGTTAATGGTTGTTTTTTAATGTCACGAGCAGTAAAGATGGCGTCGTGGTTAGCAAGCCACTTCATAGCCTTAGTTACCGCAGTAGTCTTAGCATGAAAGTACATTTTAATCATAGAATCGCCCTCCAGTTATCTTCTCTTCGATGAGGTACCAGATTTAGCACTCTTTTGTTGGAGTGCTAATTTATATTTCTTATTGTACACCACAATGAGAAATGATGAAACCCATTACCCTCAGCTAAGCACACCTTTTAATAATTTCGCAAGATTCTCGCAAATCGGTGATTTACCAGCAATCCCATTACATCAAGCTTACTGTAACCTTACCAAGATAATCCAACCTTTTTAGGACAGAAAAATGAAATTTCTATGAATTTGTTAGGGCTTACATTTTTCGACGCCTCATGAAAGCCATACACTTCATTCTGGTTCAAATTTCTTAAAGGTTGGAAACAGTGTACCATTTTTCATCGGTAAAAGTCTTTGATTTGAATCAAATTTTTTTAAAAAAAGACGCCACCCTATCAAACTCGATAGGGTGGCGTCTCTGAAGATCACAGTTTGTCTAAATTAAGAATCTAAATCAAATGCTAATGCTCGTGTCCAAAGACCGTTGGACATCTGGTAGTATGTTGAAACATGCCCATTAGAGTCAGTCCGCTTTACCCGGTGAGTAATCGTTACCCGCCGTTCGGACATGTCCGCAGTGGTACCCTTCTGCTTAGCCAGTAAAGGATCGTTAAATGGCCGGGTGTAAACGCCGTAGACCTTCATCAAGTTGAACGTTCTGTCATAAGTTTCACTCTTGAACGTATCAAACTTCAAAGCGCCCTTCCGAATCCAATACGACTTCGCACTGGTACTCTTGCTAAAGCGAATACGGTACCACTTACCTGTGTCAGCCGTAGCACGCATGTCAATGTAGACCCGCTTGCTCTTGATCGTCTTCCAGTTAAACTTCAGCACATTCCAGTTCTTGTGTCCCCGAATGTGATTGTAGACGGCATACGTTTTATACTTCGCTGCCAATTGCGCGTGTTGAGAGGCCAAACCAGAATAGTACTTTTCCGATTTATTCGTCTGCTTGCGCTTCTTTAATTTTTGCGAAGTTGCGCTGCTAACGGAAGTCGTTGGAATGGTTGGTTTGGTTACCACCGTGGCCTTCTTGGCTTTCTTGATCGTATTATTACTAATAGCAATCGTATCGCCCGTCAGTGCGAAGTTACTCTTCACAAAGGAAACCCCGGTCTTTTGAGTCGTCGCCTTGTTACCCGTGATCGACACGTTGGTCATGGGATTAGTTGCCGTAGAACTATCCAGATAAATGTACTGTTTAGTTGGATTAACGTTCGTAAATGTATTATTTTCAATATTTAAGTTGGTCATATCATACCCGGACTCAGAATTATACAAATAAATGTAGTTCCCAGAACCCAAGACATGCTGGTTAATGAACTTATTCCCCGTGATCCACAGGTTTGACACACCCTTAAAGTGAATCGTTGCCACACCATCATCCATCAGCGGTTTGGGATCAACCACTGTGTTGTTCGTGAAGTACACGTTGTGGATAATGCCGGCTGCGCCGTGACCGTATATTGCATGTTCCCCAATAGGATTAGGCGCGTACGACTGCACCTGCCCGGATTTTTTAGAAACGGGTAAGAACTGGTTATTATTGACCTTAACATCGTAAGTTGGCAAGTTGTCGTATTGATCGCCTGGGTTCTTATAAGACATCGCCTTGGCATTTGAATAGTCAATTTGAATGGCTTCCTTGTAGTCTTGCGAGCCGTTAAACCCTGTGAAGACGGAATTGGTCACGTTAATATCATGACTTCCATCGAGATCAATGTAGTGACCAGTAGGCGATTCAGCATTGTCAAAGACACAATTGTCAAACGTCACATTCGTCGCATGATGGACACTTTGCGTGAAGACACTTTGCCCTGACGAGGTGTTATCCCCTTGGAAGGTTGCACCTTCCCACTTGACGTTGCTAATCCCACCATCGTAGCCAGCTTCGGGACTTGGATACACAAAGTTCACCCGATTACCTGACGTGATCCGGAAGACTGCACCCTTATCAAACTTGAACGTAATATTCGAATGCAGCTTAATATTCCCCGCATCAAATACATAGGTGCCCTTAGGGACGTGAACCGTAAGATCCCCATTGTCCCAATTATCTAACATTGTCTGCAGTGCCTCATTGTTAACGGTCTTGGCGTTACCAACCATCCCCTGGTTTTTGGCGTTGATCGTCGTCGCAGCATGTGCCACGACTGTCTGAGTTGCCAGCGGTGTTCCAGAAAAACCACCCAGTCCCAGGACAGTTGCCCCCATTGCAACTGTGGCCAATAACCCGAGTTTTACCCGTAATTTCAAAAAATCCCCTCCAGTTCCAAATTCTTCCAACAGTTCCATTATAGCTAAGACATTAAAGCGTTGGGTCATCTTAACCTAATTGTCACACGATTGAAAGATTCTAGTCGTAAAGGGGATTCTTTTAAAATTGTAAATTAAGTTTAGTTTATTACATTAATTTGGCGATATCGTCATGTAAACCGTTGAGGCGTTCAACAACTTGGCCCCGAACGGACGTGTAAACCTTAACACCATCTGGCGTTAATTTCAGATTGTGTTGACGACGGTCAACCGTTGAAGCGATGCTTTCAATTAAACCAGCCCGTAATAACCGCGAGATTTGACCGGAGATCATTGACTTAGAAACCCCGATTTGGCCAGCAAACCGAGTTGGCGTGAATTCCTCACGCTGAGTCGTGATAGCATGTAACAGGTTGAATTGTTCCAAGGAAATCGTGATTTCCTCCGTTTTAATCGTTGTTACTGGCCGCATAATCTTTTGGAGTTGGGAAAACCATTCCAAGGATTGGTTTAATTCGTTAGTTTGCGTCATTTTTTGCTTTCTTCCTTTCCAGTTGGGTTACCTGATGTGCGTGGTAAAAAAGATGTTACTATTCTCACCCGCTAACCATTTATTATAACCCTCATTTTCAGCCTTTATGTTACCGATTCATTAATAGTTTATAGCATTACGAATGAAAAAACTAGTGATACGCCATCATTTTGTCATATTTCTTCCAGATTAGAACATTGAATTCAGAAACAGAACCCCGTATGATTAAAGTTAAGAAAAAATAAACGAATGAGGCGTTTGGTATGACAAAAATTAAAATGATTGCGACCGATGTTGATGGCACTTTTTTGGATCAAGCACGGCACTACAACCAGCCCCGCTTTGCCCGCCAACTAAAGGCACTCGGAGCCGCTAACATCCACTTCGTCGTGGCCAGCGGCAATCACCTGGGGCACCTCCACCGCGTCTTTGCACCAACACCGGCCGTCCAGACATTCGTCGCCGAAAACGGCGGTCTGATTGTGGATCACGGTCAAACACTATTCGAGGATATCATCCCCACGCCGATCGTTCACCAAATCGTGACTGATATTCTCGCCGATGACACACTCCGGCCACAGGTCTTACGCTTGTCTGGTGCACACGGCACTTACATCAACCGGCGAAGCCACCCGAGTGATCCTACGTCTCAGGCCTACTTCTTCAATAACATTGTCCTGGTCGATGACCTCACCCAAGTGGCAGACACTTTCTATAAAATCAACGGTGAGTGGCCAAACGACACGATTCAACACATAGCTAGTCGGCTGAATCACCGGTTCCCCGGTCAAATCAATGCCATGGCTAGCGGCTTTGGCAGTATCGATATCGTAGCGGCACACATGAACAAAGCAGTTGGTGTTACCCAATTAGCGAAGTCCTGGGACATCACCCCGGCTGAAATTGCCGCATTCGGTGACAACGATAATGACCGCGACATGCTGGCTCACGTGGGTTTGGGGGTTGCCATGCAGAACGGGACAGACACCGTTAAAGCCGTGGCCAATCTCATCACGCCTGCCGACAATAATCACGATGGCGTTCTCGACATCATTGATTCTATTTTAGCAGGTGAAGTTTAAAGCTAGCTAAACTTTTAACCGTTGACCTAAATTGGGTCGGCGGTTATTTTGGTAGCTGGCCCCAAATCAGCCTCGCAATTAACCGCCACATTCTCCGCGAAGCGTGTAATTGTCCATGGCTCGTTGCCGGCACATGCACTTCCCGGTAAGTTATCGTGCTATCTGCCAAGATTGGCCGTAACGCGGTCACTTGATGAACGGGGACTGAGCCATCCGTGAAACGGCCTGAGAGTGTCCCATAGACGTTAATGACAGTACCATGGCTCATCGGCGGCAAATGATGTTGCGCCGCTCTCAGCCGCTCATAGGCCATGTCAACAGGACCACCTACTTTTCCTTCATCAACCGGTGCTCCCAGCAAAATCAATCGGCGTAACTCCGGCAGATCAGAGCGATGCCCGTAAAGTACCAGACTGTGAACTGCCGCGCTACCACCCCAGGAATGGGCCACAGCATTGTACGTCGTCACGCCGTAGCGCGTCTTCAGTGCAGCTAGGATCGCCGTGAGCCATCTGACCTGCGGCTGATAGTCACGCGTCAAGCTGTGGTCAAACAAGACTTGAATCAAAGGGTTCGTGGCCGTGACCGACCAGTCACCAACAAAATGGAGGCCGCCGTGCCAATCAACGCGAACCGTCAGGACCTTATGACCATATCCCTGTTGTGCTAACCAGCGTAATAAACCATTGTAAGTCCACGCCTGGCCGCCCCACCCGGGAATCAGAAGGGTCGGCACGGTCGAATAGGGCATATCGGTTCGTCGCCGAACCAGTGGCTCTGGTGCAACGACTAATCGACTCGCCCAACGGTAACCGAGCCAGCCACCAACAACGATTGTCGGTAACCAACGCCATTTAAGAGTCAATGCACTCCCCCCTAAACTAAACCATTATGCCAGTTATTTTGATTGCGCACAAGCTATATCTCCGCCAATTAACATTTGTTATGATAAAATGCAATTTTGAAAAATTATCCGCATAAAGTTGTTTCAGCTGAGACTACCGTAACTACGGGCTTTGTCTCGTTGATGGCCAAAAAAGGTCACCCGTTTATTGATTTTCGTCCCAACTATATTTGACAATTGTACGGATAAAAATATAGAATAGAGCCAGAAATGAAAACGCTTTAATCTATAGAAATCGAGGACTTGCTCATGAAAACTGCTACGACGAAATGGGATACTTACCAGAATCAGGCTGTCACCGAATATACGATTGAAAATAAGAACGGCGTCAAACTTGGCATTCTAAGCTGGGGCGCAACGCTACATACGTTATCCGTACCAACTGATAAGGGTGACAAGAACTTGGTGTTATCTTACCATAAAATGGAGGATTACCTGTCCAATCCGTTTTACGTCTGCATGGGAATTGGCCGTATCGGGGGTCGTTTAGGCGGCGGTACCTTCGAAATGGGCGGCAAGACTTACAAAGTTGATACCAACGAAGGTAAGGACACGAACCTTCACGGTGGCCCCCACGGCTTCAACACTGTTAACTGGGATGGCGAAATCGACGACTCCGACGAAAACGAAGCCAAGATTATTTTGAGCCACACTTTCAAATCCAGCGACGACTCCTTCCCTGGCGATATGACTGCTAAGATGATCTACTCTCTGGACAACAATGACCGCGTTAACTTGAAGTTTGAATCCAACTCAACGGCTCTGACCCTCTTCAACCCAACGTTGCACGTCTACTTCAACCTGAGCGACGATCAACTGATTTCTGGCCAAACGTTACAGATCAACGCCAAGGAACATTTGGAAGTGACGAGTGAAAAGATTCCTACTGGGAACTTCATTCAAAATGCCGGCACGCCATTTGACTTCAGCAATGGTCAAAACTTGGGCGAAGCCATCCGTGGTATGCAAGGGACTAACGAAAAAGGGTTCGATGACTTATTCCACGTTACACCGGGCGAAGACAACACGATTGCTGAATTAAGCGATCCCCAATCCAACCGCTCCGTAACCATCAAGTCTAGTCGGAATGGCCTGGTCGTCTTCACGGCTAACTCCTTCACCTCAGATATGAAATTAGCTACTGGTGCCGGCCAACCTTACATGGGGGTTGCTCTGGAAGCGCAAACCTTATCCGATACGCCACACCATCCAAACTTTGGGGACGTGTCTGTGCCTGCTGGCGAGACCAAGACTTACCAAATCTCATACGAAGTTAAATACTAATCAAAGATATCTTAAAGCACCGCACTGCTCATCACAGTGCGGTGCTTTTTAATCTGCTTCGTCTGTAAGCGTCAGCCTGACCTAACAGGCACTTCTTATTTTTTTACTACTCTCAGTCGCTTGTAGGCGCTGTGCTTTCACACGAAACTTGCTGACTAACGCATAACTTGGACGAACTTCTCATTAGCCGTCACATACCCACCGGCTACCCGGTAACGTAAAGCGCCAAATATTTTCAAATTATCAGCGTGACCATAAGCCCATCCCTGAACCTTGAGACGCGTATTCTTGGCATAGGTTTTCTGCTTCCCGGTTAAATCAGCCGTACGGTACCGGTGAATGGTCGTCTTAGTTCGAATATAAGTTGGCATGATGACCTTGCCACTTTTCACAAGTTTACGGTTCGCGGTCACATACGATCCATTGCTGAGTTTAAAGCGCGTGGTTAAATGATAGTGCTTTAATCCAACAACCTTTAAAACCGTCCCTTGCCGATAATGGGTTGCCTTGCCACTCAGACTAACTTTACGATAAGCGCTGATTCCTTGCGGGTTGATGACCGTGATTTTGGCATGCTTTGCTTGGTAATACACAGGAACCGTATACTTACTGTTAGCCGTAATGTATCCCGTCTTTCCGGCCGTCTCACTGCGATGGTTAACATCCTTCACTAGATACCGAAGATGCCCGCTATTTGACTTGGCATACCCTGTGACAACAAACATTGGCCGATTAATCCGTGGCTGCTTGGTATATCTTACTTGCCGATCTTTCGTAGTGAAATTCGGTCGTTGATAGAGGTAAATTGGCTTGATAGCGTAAACGACACTACCCTTAGCCGCTATTCCCCGATCGCCGTCTCCAGCCGCAACGACTGACTCTGTCGCACTAGATGTCGATGACTGACTATTTGACCCACTTCCCGTCGTACCAGTGGAAGATGAACCCGAAGATTCAGCCGGCACCTTTTCCCATTTTACTGGGTAATACTGCATGCCGTCGGTGGTAAGTGTACTGCCATCCGAGTAGGTAATGGGATCAATGTCAGGGAAATTGACATTCGAATATTGATGGACCACGATGATCCACTTGGTGTTAGCATTTACACCCTTGATCAATGCATCCGTCCCGTCCATCGTCAAAGTTCTGGAGGCATTACTCCAGACATACGTGCTCGTCTGAACAGGCTCCCCATCTAACCCCTTAATCTGCGTTGGCAAGCGCACTACCGTATCCTGCGTAAAGGTTGCCGGATCAATATAGACAGGCTTTGGCAAAACCTCATACTGCCCAGTCGTTAACAGCTTAACCTTACCAAATTGCTTAAAGAATGAAAAATCTGTCAGTCGTTGATTGTTAACTGTCACTATAAGCCTGCCATCATCACTTTTGTATTTCAGCTTCGAAAACTGTGAAAATAGCGGTTTAAGCTGCTGTACGTCCGCATCAGTTAACCCATTTCCATTGGCATATCCTGTTAGACCAGACACGTTGACTTGCCGCTTGACGTATCCGGTCGGATCTTCTAGGACATGGATATCATTTAGCGCTGTGAAATCCCGACCATGCATCCCATCCTGCTCCACCGTAAAACTCCCTGAAACAGGTAGACCACTAAACGGCGCCAAGGATACCCCTGTCGCCAAGGCCAGCTGAACGGCTACACCAATCCCAGCTGGTAGCTCCTGTAAACTCTGCAAGCCCTCAAGCGACGTAATCTCCGGCATATCATTTGACATCCCGACGTTTCTCAAAGATGGCTGTTTCCCTTGGTAGTGCCAAATATCACCGTAAGTGACATCCCCGCTGACATCCAGGGCATTAGCAACTACCGTACCCAGTGTTGGATCTGTAAAAGCCACCTTATCCTGATCGGCATGGGTATCCGTTGTGACCTGAATGGTATCAGTACTGGCGGCGAACGCCGTTGTCCGACCACCTGCAACTGCCCCCACGGTGATCATCGCTCCCAACGCGCCTACTAACAATAGTTGTTTAAGCTGATTGTATTTATCCATAATAAACTCCCCTGACAAAATTTATTAAATAGCTCATATAAAATCTTTTATTATTGTAACATATTCGTAAAACTGTTACACTGCTTTTATTTTTTCTTTTCACTAATATTACTTAGTACCTAACTAAATCTCTTCTCCTCCTTGTTATACAGAGATTTATTAAATATCGACTTCACTGTCTATTACAAACGGCGATCCGAATTTTAATTAGAAAGCCCGATGAAACATTTAACCCCATCGTTCATTTTCAAACTTGTTCAGTACCACCACTTCTTCTCATGAACTCATTGAGACTTGAATCAATCGCGCTGTAGCCTGTAACAAGTGACAGTACTGAATTGTCTGAAGGACACAATCGTTGACAGCATTCGAGAACCCATGGTATGCTAGTAAAACGTAATAATTACTAATTAGATAGAAGGAGATTCCTTAATTCATGGCTAAAAAATCAAAGATTGCAAAAGAAAAAAAGATTGAAGCAACGGTCGCAAAGTACGCTGACCAACGCGCAGAATTAAAGGCTGCCGGCGACTACGCTGCATTGGCCTTACTCCCCCGGAACGCTTCACCAGTCCGAGTTCACCACCGCGACCACTTAGATGGCCGGCCACACGCCTACATGCGAAAATTCGGAATGTCCCGACTTAACTTCCGCCAACTCGCCCACGAGGGAAAGATTCCAGGAGTGAGGAAGGCTAGCTGGTAAGAGGTGCAGAGAGTGGAGCAAGCCGCTTAGATTCTGAGCATTAACGTCATTAAGTGCCCGCTCGGTGGAACCGAGCCGGTGCTTAATGGGGTTAAGCGCAGGAATCTGGCTTGCGGAACTCGTTTCAAAGGCCGCATATTTCCGGATATACCGGTGAAAGAAAGTTTAGCGGTCCAAACCTACCTAGCCATTAAAAGCAATAGCCGGACAGGAGGACTTAGCTTTCTAAGCGGAGGAACCTGCCTTGCGGAACTCGTTTCAATCAGAGCGTAAGTGAGGGCGGTTAGGCCCTGAGCATTAACGTCAATAAGTGCCCGCTCGGTGGAACCGAGCCGGTGCTTATTGGGGTTAAGCGGAAGGGACTGCCCGAGGGAACGCGTTTCAGAGGCCGCAAGTTCCCGGACATCCCGGCGAGAGCCAGTTTAAGGGAACTAATGCCAGCTTTCCTAATGTTTACTTATCTACGATATTACCCAAAACCCATCACAAAAACACGACCCACGTCAAGCCCTGCCCGCGGCTTCGTTTGACGTGGGTTTTCGTATGCTCTAAACTGAAATCATCATAGATAACAAAGGAGTTTTTACCATGACAGAAGTCTTAACGGTCATCCGGGAATTCGACGTGTTTGGCAACGGCGACCAGACCCCCTATGGCATTGATACACCCAAAATCAATGCCCAATTCGTCGGTATCAGTCCCGCCATGGCTTTTGACACCAATAATCAACCCAAATTAGCCCGAGCAAATGAACGTAAGCTCCGTGATATTGAAGACGGTCTACGCCACGAGTTTCATGATAAGATGGCGGCCTTGGATGGCAACGACCTTCCCCAAAATTTACAAGCGATTCAGGAACTGATCGCCACTTTCAAGTCACGCCTGGAACAAGACCTCCTCAGCAACAACCAATTGGAATTGGAAAGCCTGACCATGAACGGTGAATGGCTAACCTACTGGCAGGATAATGCCCCCCTCGCCAAGACCAAGGCGCAACAACAAGAAAGCCTCCCACAAGATTTCTAGGGTGACCGTACTCGCCTATGGTGCCGACTTTACTTGTAGCCTTCGACAGCCAACAAGATTTCTGACAGCCATAGGTAACACTTTTTAAGTAAGCACCCAATAACTGACCGTCTTTAATTGATGACAAGTTCACGATATGATCCCCCATCAAAAATGCAGATTGATGAGGGTATTCGTCGTTAACTAAAATTTCATCTGAATAATTTATCCTCATTAAGGTGGTAAGCTCTCATGCTCAAGAGTAAAATCTGGTTGAAATCAATACTTGTGGTACTAGGTATTTTCATTATAACGACTTTGATACTCGCAACATCTCCCAAAAATGCAATCAAAATGAACATGTTAATAAATGGACAATTTCGAACATTCATGAAAGTGAAACCTAAAATATCTACTACGCCAACCAGTTCTCTTAGAGCTAGCGGGAAGCAATACGATATTAATCCCTATCATTTTCAAGCTGATGGATTTGAGGCGTCTAGTTTCAACGTCTATAAAGTTTTATTCTTTTACTATGCAAGTCCTGCCTCTGACCCTGTTTAAAAACGGAATTACCAACAATAGTTGACATAGAACCCAAAAATCACCATTCCTAGTGCTCACTGGCACTAGAAATGGTGATTTTTTGCGATACAGATTTCAATTCAATAAGCATGAGGTGAGCATCTTGCAATCTGCTCGCACAACTACTGACTTCGAGCCTACACAACGATCCGTGGGCTGGACGGCTTCTGTGTAATTTCATCCACCAGCAGTTACTTTTAAAATGAGCCTGCCAGCCTTACCACACCCAGAAACGCTTACACTGCAAAGGTTACATTGCAAGCATCCCCGCCGTTCTTTGGCGACAGTAACTAATTTTTAAACTTACTTCACTTCCACTGGCTTACCCGCTACATCAATCGTCAACGGATCACCGCTGAGTAACTTGAAGTGGGATCCTTGCCCGTCAACCGTGACTTCAATCAAGCGACCACGGAAGACCTGACGGAAGGCATAGCGCGTCCAGTTCTTTGGTAAGAATGGTGCGTAGTGGAGCTGGCCATCACGCACACGCATACCAGCAAACCCTTGAACCACTGCAATCCAGCCACCAGTCATGGCCGTAATATGCAGACCATCCGTGGTGTCATTGTTGTAGTTGTCCAAGTCCAACCGAGCCGTCCGTTCGTAGAGTTCGACCGCTTTATCTTCGTAACCCAGGTCGGCAGCCAACACAGAGTGAATAGCTGGCGACAGGCTGGATTCGTGAACCGTCAAGGGTTCGTAGAAGTCAAAGTTAGCCTTCTTCTGTTCCGGCGTAAAGTCATCGATAAAGTCCCAGATCCCTTGCAGAACATCACCTTGCTTGATGTAAGGTGACCGCAGAATCTTATCCCAGGACCAGTGTTGATTGATTGGTCGCTGATCAGCTGGAATTGTGCTGACGGGTTCGATGTCCTTGTCGAGGAAGCCGTCGTGCTGAACGAAGATATTTAAGTCCTTGTCATAAGGTAGGTACATCCGGTCCACGATGTCTTGCCATTGTTTCTTCTCGGCATCAGAAACGTTGAGCTTCTTGGCTGTTTCGGCATCGACTTGACCCAAGATTTCCAGCGTATACTTCAACGTCCACTGGGCCAGGAGGTTCGTATCCCAATTGTTATCAACGTTGTTCTCGTACTCATCGGCACCCGTAACGCCGTGGATCATGTACTGACCGTTACGCTTACTGAAGTGAACCCGGTCGGCCCAGAAGCGAGACATTTCGGAAAGAACCTTGGCTCCCTCGTGTAGAACGTAGGAGGTGTCGCCGGTGTAACGCGTGTAGTTGTAGATGGCGAAGGCAATGTCCCCGTTCCGGTGAATTTCTTCAAAGGTGATTTCCCATTCGTTATGACATTCGATCCCGTCGAACGTCACCATTGGGAATAAGGCGCCCTTGAGGCCTTGTTCTTGCGCGTTGATGTAGGCACCATCGAGTTGCTTGTAGCGGTACATCAAGAGGTTCCGGGTAACTTCAGGATTGGTGATTCCCAAGTAAACGGGAACAGCGAAGGCTTCGGTATCCCAGTAAGTCGCACCACCATATTTTTCACCAGTGAAGCCTTTAGGTCCAATGTTCAAGCGGGAATCTTCACCATAGTATGTGGAGAATAGCTGGAATAGATTGAACCGAATCCCCTGTTGCGAGGCGTCATCCCCAGCAATTTC
This sequence comes from Levilactobacillus muriae, assembly GCF_045862015.1. Classification (NCBI taxonomy): domain Bacteria; kingdom Bacillati; phylum Bacillota; class Bacilli; order Lactobacillales; family Lactobacillaceae; genus Levilactobacillus; species Levilactobacillus muriae. Next base: position 155,227 of record NZ_BAAFRU010000001.1, on the reverse strand, counting down.
GACATCGGATTTTTCCCACCGGTCGGCCCAAATCTTGGTGTGAGCGGCCAACAAGTCCGCGTAGCTTTCGCCGGCGACCTTATCACTCAAGTCGTGCATGGCCTGCGTTAATTTTTCTTGCGAATCGTAATCTCGTGAAGTCACGACGATCACGCGCTTTTCTAACTCTGTTGATGCGTTGGGTGCGAGACTACCTGTGTAGGCGGTCATAACTTCCTTGTCATTCGGTTGCGTGACGGCAACATTGCTGAGGGCCGTCAAAATCCGCATCTCCATGCCAGAGGTAAAGCGTGGCGTACCAAATGGGTTCGGTGTGGTCTTAGCGACAATACTGCCTCGGTCAGCCTGTTGGTCTGTGGCCAACACATCCCAGAAACGTTCGTCGTAATTGGCTTCTTCGTTCATCACATCGGCATCGATGCTTGGCTTTAAAGTCACGTCAACGGCTGTGGCTCCCAGATTCTTAACCGTCACCTTTTGTGCGGAGAGTTCTTGTTGGCTGACACTCAGGAACCGTTCGAATTTCAAGGCTACCCGAACATCGCCACGTTCAACCGTAAAGGAACGGGTCAAAACGGACCGGTGCAGATCGAGGTCGAGGGTAAAGTCAGAAATCGTATCCTTGTCTAGATCTACCGCTTCCCCATTGAGTTCAACGGGAAGCTTGATGAAGTTGACGGCATTGACCACTTTCCCAAAGTACTTAGGATAGCCGTTCTTCCACCAACCAACTCGGGTCTTGTCTGGATACCAGACGCCGCCCAAGTAGATGCCTTGGAGGGAATCACCGCTGTAACCTTCTTCAAAGTCCCCACGCATCCCCATGTAGCCATTCCCGATACTGGTCATGGATTCCTGGAGGCGTTTGTCTTTGGGGTCAAAGGTATGAGTGATAACGTTCCACGGTTGTACCTCAAAAATTCGTTTCATGGTGTCATTTCTCCTTTTTATGTTTACTTAATTTCTCGTTTGTTTAATATCTATTTTACAGATTGCACTTTAACTTGCACTTTAACTTGCACTTTAACTTGCACTTTAACTTGCACTTTAACTTTACAGAAATTGACGCTGGCTTTCTAGCAAAACTAAGCGCGGTAAGTTTCCTTGATGGTGAAGACTGACAATGCCCCAATAGCCATGATGATCCCAGCTAACAAGAACATGTTGGCTTGGGCGTGACCGAATAATGGGAACAGTGCGAAGCTGGCCAGGGAAGCCACGATTTGTGGCAAACAAATTGAACCGTTGAACAGGCCCAAGTAAGTCCCCATGTGAGCACCAGATAAGGCATTGGTGACCATCGTCAATGGGTACGTGTTCATCGCAGCCCAAGCAATCCCAACGAGGATGAAGGAAATAATCAACGTGTATTGGTTGTGGACGAAGAAGACGGAAATGAACCCAAGAGCACCTAAACCTAAGCTCCCAGCATACCCAATCTTGTGAACGCTGTTTGGTAACTTAGCTAAGACATATGACCAGATAACAGCGGCGATGGATTGAACGGCGGCTAAGACCCCGTACCAGTTCCCGGCAGCTTGGTAACCAGCAGAAGCGGCATTAGTGGTGTGCCAAACGTTAGAAGCGATGGCCCCAGCGGAGTAAGTCCAGAGATATTGGAAAGCCACCCAGCAGAAGAATTGAACTAAGGTTACGGTCCAAAAGACCTTTGGTGCAGACTTCAGAAGTGTCCACCAGTTACCACCCTCAGCATTATCTTCCTTGGAGATCCCATGGTACTTCGCATAAGTATCTGGATCGTATTCCTTGACCCGAAAGATCGTAAACAAGCTCGTAATAACTAATAGAATGGCACCAACGTAAAAGGCAATTTTAACCGTTGCTGGCACAACCCCTTTAGCAGCGGTGTTGGCTAAGCCAATCGCAGCAAACAGGAAGGGCAAGATAGCGGCTAACACGGCACCCGTGTTGGATAAGAAGCTTTGAATCCCGTAAGCGTAACTCTTTTGGTCATCGTTGACCATGTCCCCAACCATCATCTTGAACGGCTGCATAGCCACGTTAGATGATAAGTCCAGGAAGGCCACGGTAATGGCCCCAAAGAGTAAGGCGGCGAGTGACGCGTAACCAAAGCCCATACTCCCGGAGTTCGGTAACAGACACATGACGATAACCGCCACGATGGTTCCTAACAAGAGATAAGGCAACCGGCGGCCCCCAAATTTGGGTGCCCAGGTTCTGTCGGAATAGTACCCAACGATTGGTTGTACGATCAGCCCAGCTAATGGGGGTAAAATGAAGAACCACCCCAAACTGTTAGGATCGGCCCCAATCGTTTGGAAGATCCGGCTCATCTGTGAGCTCTGTAAAGTAAAGGCCGTCTGGACACCTAGGAATCCAAAGTTGATCATCCAAATGGTACTGGCGGGTAATGTCGGTAACCCGTTATGTTTCTTGGCTTCTTCGGCCGATAATGTTTCGTCTGCCATGATCCAAAAACCTCCTCAGGTTAATTTCAAATTTAATAATTGCTAAGTAATTACTTATCGCGTGAGTATATTATGGCACCGCTTACATCTAAATGCAACCGTTTGCGCAAAAGTTTCTTCGTGCACTATTTCACACCTGACAGTTAAAAAAGGCCCGGCTGTGGGATTTCTCTCCCACAAACCGGACCCTGATTTTTTATTTAATTTCGTACGGAATTCTAATTTGTTTGGGTGCGTTTGCATCCCCGGTCTGCCGGTCGCCGAACAACAAACTGACCGTGGCTGACCCCATCTTCTCGGGGAATAGATTGACAGAGTGCAGGTCTGCATCTGTCAGGCCAGTCGGCAACGAGTGGTTATAGCTGACCACCGGAAAATGGCTGACGGCATACTGCTCACGCACAAGCCGGTAGAACTCGATGGCATTAAAATCATCGGTTGCCATGATGCCATCGATCTCAGGATGATGTTTGATGAACGACTGCGCGTACTCAATATCACTGAGTTTGCAGGTCAGCGGTTCCACGTTGAACTGGGCCGCTACCCGCTCGTAACCTTGACGTCGTTGCCGTTCGTAACCCCAGTCGTGCCCGGACTCGACGAATACGGGATGCTTCACGGCTAATTGGTCTAGGAGGTAGCCTGCCCCACCAATACCGGCTTCCAAGTTGTCGTTATCCACAAAGTAATCGTGGGTGCCATCGACTGGTTCCCCAATGGTCACGAAGTGGAGATGCTTATCGCGCAAGAAAGCCGCTACGGGATCATTCTGGTGCACGTAGAGTAACACAAACCGCTTAATCTTCCCCTGCGCCACCATGGATTTCACATTCTCTAGTAGCGCGTCAGCCGTCTTACTAATAGCCACGGACAGCACGTACTGACGCTTCATCAACTCGGTATTGATTCCCCGTAAAATATCGATATAAAACGGATTATCTGTCGAGTTGCGGTCGGACGTGGGAAACACGACCCCCACTGCATTTGCTTCGCCAGACGTGAGGTTCTTGGCATTATAATTTGGCCGATAGCCTTCTGCTGTGGCCAACGCCTGAATCCGTTTCCGGGTAGCGGCGCTGATACGTGGATTATTATTCAATGCCCGGGAGGCTGTGGAAACCGACACGCCGGCCTTAGCGGCAATATCACGGATTGTTAACATCTCTTCAAAAGCTCCTTATGCGCTTGGCAGTATAGTCCCAATGAATCAAATCTTACCATAGAAACGGACCGATTAAAACAGTTGTACCCACCAATCATCTGAAACTGGTCTGGTTTTATCACCTTAAGGGTTAACGCCCTTCGCCTACAATTGTCAACAATTCCACCCACTGTGAGATCCAGAGAAACGGTCTTTACTAAGCATTCGGGTAAAATTCATCCCTCGGTTAGATTGGATTCTAAAAAATATCCGTCACTCGTAATCACCCCTGATTACTGGTAACAGATATTTTCATAATTAAAGGTTGAAAGTCAAACTGTTTGTGTTCGCACCGTTCCAGCCCATATCTGCCGGCCGGTAAGGCAATGGTTGAACAACGTTGCCTAATTCTGGGGCCAGTATCGTTGTTATAACAGTCATGATGAGTATTTTGGAATTTTCAACCTTCAGTCATAAATCGCTTTTTATAGACGTTCCGGTCTAAGTGATTACGCCTTTTTCTCATGGTGACCACCCAACCCAGTCGGTGGATTCAGCGGCAGCGTCGTCACAAACCGACTTCCCTGCGGATAATTGGCCTTCACTGCGATGTTACCGTGATGGAGGTTCACAATCCAATGGGCAATCGAAAGGCCCAGTCCGTTGCCACCAGTCTGGCGGCTCCGGGAGCTATCGACCCGATAGAAGCGGTCGAAGATTCGTTTACGTTCATCTTCGTTGACACCAATACCTTGGTCGGCAACAATCAGCTGCCACTTGCGCCCAATGACCTTAGTCGACAGTGTAATTGTGCTGCCCTTGGGTGAGTATTTCAGAGCGTTGTCGATTAAAATGTTTAGCAATTGATGAATCAGGTTCTGATCCAATGTCGCTCGAAAGTCCGTGACTGGTGCCAAGACCAATGTCTTACCCTGACTAGCCGCAATCTCCGTGTAGGGCTCTACCGTGTACTGCAAAAATGACGCAACGTGGGTGTTCTCAAAGTTCGTCTGCAACGTATTGGAATCCGACCGAGCCAGCGCCAGCAGATCCTGAGTCAACTTTTGTAGCCGCTGACTCTCGCTATTAGCAATTGCAATATTTTCCGCCTGATCGATAATTTTATCGTTCGGTTTGGTCAGTAATAGTTCTAATTTATTCTGAATGATCGTTAGCGGTGTCCGCAATTCATGTGCCGCGTTGCCCACGAATTCCGTTTGTCGGCCCCAAGATTTCAGGATTGGCCGCATGGTCAGACGCGACATCCAGATACTCATCAGAATCGACAGTAACCAGAAGACCCCCATCGTAATCAACAGTACCCGGGTAAAGTTGCTCATGGCCGCCTTCTGCGGATCAATGTTTTCCATGATCAGCAGGTACTTGCCCGCGACTGATTTGTCCGCATTAGTCTTGGGTACCTTGACCAGTAACGTCCGGAAATTATATTTGCCACCCACCTGAATCGTATGCAGCTGACCAACCTGTGACTTATCCAACTTGATGTTCTTCAACGTGTCGTAACGCGAGCCCAGTTGCACGTGGTTGATAATCTTACCCTTGTCGTTAAAGGTCAGGGTGGTCGTCATGAACGGGTGAATGGCCTTGCCAGCCTGCATCTGTTTCCCGGGCTGTTTGCCCTGGGCCATCGGTTTCTTCGTCAACATATCCCCGTTCAATCGCGAGGATCGTTCGACCCGCAAAGCCTGGTCGGTGCTGGTCAGCATTGCACTGCGAAACAACACGAAAACAATGACACCCAGCAGAACGAAGATGATGGTGAAACCAATAAAATTGTTAATAAACAGACGCCACTGTTGGGCGCGATTAACCTTATTGCTCATCGGGGGCCTCCACAATGTATCCCGCATTACGGATGGTCCGCAACGACAGGTCACTGCCGGCATTTTTGAGCTCCTTTCGCAGGTTACTCATGTAGACTTCGACGACGGAGAGACTGGTCTCGGAATCAAAGCCCCACAGCCGGTTAAAGATCTGTTCCTTCGTGATGATTGTCCCGGGATTAGCCACTAAATAAGCCAACAGATCAAACTCACGGCCCTTCAGTGTCAGTAACTCCCCTTTAAACGTAGCTAAATGCTTGCTGGTGTTGATCTCCAGCTGACCGAGGCTAATGACATCGGTACTGTTCAAATGGCCTGTCCGCTTCAATAACGCCTTCATCCGGGCCAGTAGTTCTTCCCGGTGGAATGGCTTGGTTACATAGTCATCGGCCCCATCATTGAAGCCCCGCAACTTATCAGCAATTGTATCCTTAGCCGTCAGGATGAGCACAGGGGTCTTGATAGATTTGTTGCGAATATGCAGTAGCAGATCCAGCCCACTCTCGCCGGGCAACATCAGATCCAAGATAATGGCATCAAAAACCCCTTGACTGGCCAAAAACTCACCCTGTTCACCATCAAATGCGGTGGTCGTTTCACAAATCGGTTTAATTAATTCGACAATGTCCGCGGATAATTCACGTTCATCTTCCACGACTAACACTTTAGCGGTAGTACTCAACGGGCATTCCTCCTTTGATTTTTCAAAGTTTAATCACGTCGTTAATTTAACAATAATCTGCCAGACAAGGCTCTCACCCTGAGAACCACGGGCAATGCCAATCCAGCAGTGAAGCCTAACATAGCTTAACCGTACCACGAACTTGCTGCTATCAAGTTACATTCATCATTATTTAGCCTAACCTTAAAAAATAGAAAAGCGCATTTCAAGTCGATTACCACAATGGTAATTGCCACTAGGGCTACCTCAATTACAGCTGAACCCACCGTCGTGTTAAATCGCCACATTGCTCGGCAAGACAACGACCCTGGCAGCCGAAACACCCCACAACATGCGCTAGAATTATAGCCTACTAGATTAACGATAACGCAACCTTAAGTTATTTTCCTTACCAAAGTCTAAGTTTATCCGAAGTTTAGCACGTTCTTTGCCGCAGTACCCGGGATTTAAGGTAAACTTTTATCCAAGCACAGAGAATGTTATCCTATTAGGGTCAGACATTTTGATTGTCATCAACGGAGGGGTTTTCATGGAGCAACATCATAACACTTTGGCGCAGCTAAGAGTCAGTCGCTGGGTGTATTTGGGGGCATTTTTAATTCCGCTGGTCATCATGTGCGTGGTCTTCTGGCAACTGAAGGTTACGCCATTTGGCAAGCATAGTCTGTTGTTTAGCGACACGGGCTCACAGTACATTCCGATTCTGGAGTACTTGCGCTCGACCGTGACGCACGGGCAGTTCCACCTATTTTCATTTGCATTGGGGACGGGGAGTAGTATGGTGCCATTATTGACCTACTACGTGATTAGCCCGTTTAATCTCTTGATTTTTCTCTTTCCAGCAGCACAGTTACCAACTGCGATTGCTTGGATCATCATCTTAAAAATTGGCACGATTGGCTTAACCATGGCGATTTTCCTACGCCACGCTTTCTTGCGTAGTGGTTGGTCACTCCTGCTGTTCTCAACGGCCTTTAGCCTGTGTGGCTTTGTGGCCATGTATTTCTACGACATCATGTGGTTGGATGCCCTGATTTGGCTGCCAATCGTCGCCTTAGGACTCCACCGGATTATCAGCACGCATCACTTTGGCCTCTACACCGCGAGCCTAACGCTGACCATCCTGTCTAATTACTATCTAGGTTACATGACCTGTCTGTTTTCACTCATGTACTTTATCTACTTGACTGTAGAACACCAGCCGGTACCCACACCGTTCAAAGAAACGTGGCGCATGCACTGGCCAGCAATTCGACAGTTCATCTTCGGCTCGCTGCTAGCTGGTCTGATGTCGATGGTCGTTCTAATTCCGACAGCCTTGGGCATGTTACAAACGGGGAAGAGCAACTTTTTCGTGGATAACTACCTGCCGACACCGCTGTTCGGCCCAGAAGTTCTCGCCCAGTTTGGGGTGGGGACGACCGACTTCACATCACATCTGTACCATGCACCAAGCTTATTTATGGAGACATTGATGTTCCTACTGCTGATTGTCTACTTCGTGTCACCGAAGATCAAGGCAGTCGAAAAGACCCGGACGATGTGGCTGCTGATTGCGATGGGACTGAGCCTGTTCTTGACAGTGTTCAATACTATTTGGCACATGATGCAGCAGCCAGCCGGCTTCCCGTTCCGAAACGTCTACTTCTTTACCTTCTTGGCCATCGTTACGGCTTATCGGGCTTGGCAAACGCATCCCGATCAAAGTATGAACGACCCGCAGAAGATTCTCGCCTTGTTATGGGGCGCTGGATTGCTCACGATTGGCTTCGTGTCGGCTCAATTCATCCCCAAACTGTGGGAAAAGATGTCACCAAGCTACAACAACGATCTCTACCTCAACAGCCAACCCAACTTCCACTTACTGTGGCTGGCACTGGGTCTGTTGTTACTCAACACCATGTTGATCTTCGTGACGGAATGGCGACCGATTCGAATCAGCTTGCTGGGCCTGATCATCTCCTGTGAGTTGGGCGGCAATCTGCTTGTTGCCACACACGGGATGGATTTCGGATCTCAGACTAAGTTCGAGAAATACTTCAAAAAAGATTCTGCAATTCTCAACAAAATTGATGCGTCCTCGACTAAGTTCAATCTGCACCGGGTCGACTACCTACATTCAACCATTGGAAATGCCTACACCGGAACGTATAACCACTACAACGATCCGTTAATGTTTGACTATGCAGGTCTGAGTTCCTACTCATCCACGCTGGACGAACAGTCGCGGGTCTTCCAACACGATTTGGGTTACTTTAGCCCTAACGTGCGGCGAATCAGTGCACAGGGCTACACGCATTTGACGGATACACTGTTCAGTGTGAAATACCGGTTAAACGCTGACAACAAGCACCCTGTGACGCGCTTGAACTCGTACGCTGGCCTCGGGTTTGCCGTACCAAGCAAGTTAGCCGATGTTCAACTCCGTGACCAAACGGCGCTGTTCAACCAGCAGATGATCCTGGACGCCTTGGGCGCGGAACCGAATACGTTCTCCCGGGCAACGGTCATGAATATCTCTGCACACAAAGCAACGGCCAAGGAAGCGGCTAGAGCGACGGTCAAACACAATCGTCATCAGGGTCCCCGGTACGTGCAAACGTTTAAGCTCCGGATCAACGCGACCGGGCTCCTGCATGCCTACTCCCCATCGGCCAACGTTATCTACTCCAGCCTGCTGGTCAACGGCAAGAAAGCTAAACCGCTGATCAACGCCGATGGTACGCGTTACGTCTTCAAGCTGGGCCAGCATACTAAGGGTGAAGTCGTGACGGTCAGCTACGTCACATCACGTCCTCAGGCTGGTTATGATAACGAGTTCGTTTCGCTGGACCAAGCCAAGTACGTCAAGCTAGCACAAAGTCTGAAGCAAAATCGCTTCAAGTTGGATCGTAAGAGTGGGGTCACCTGGTTGTCAGGGCACGTAACGGGAACGCCACAACGTCGCCTACTCTACGTGTCGATTCCGGACACAGCTGGATGGCACGCTACAGTTGATGGCAAGCCGGTCAAGATTCGTTCGGCTATGCATGCCCAGTCGATCATCCCCGTGGTCAAGAACTACCGCGGCATGATTGGCGTCCCGATTCACGTAGGTAAGAATCACGTGGTCCTGAAATATACGACACCAGGTCTGACGGTTGGCGCTCTGCTGAGTGCTGTAGGGGCGGTTATCTTCGCCTTCTTGCTGATTGCCGGAGAATGGTTACGACCACTACGGCGGCGCAAGGCACAACGCAAAACGGATCAATCTTAACTTAAAGTTTTAACGAGAAGGTCAGCTCAAATTGAGTTGGCCTTCTTTTTGCCCACCTATTTACTACTAATGTAATTTTTGGGGAAGTTGTCTCATCTTTTTATAAAAATCGTTTTAACCGCAAAATTATCATCGGCCACAACTGCCTAAAAAAGAGCCTAGGAAAGCCCTAGACTCTTCGCTCATTTCTAAATTTGTCTTACTGACTGAAGGTTGAAAGTCCAAGTACACCTAGAAAGGCCCAGCTAACAGAGATTTAATCCACAAAACTAGTTGACAATCGCTGGACTGACAACGTTAGTCCACGATAGTTGGTCACTGTCTACGTAGGCGTGAGTGAACCAAATTTAGGCTCAGCCGTGGGATTTTTCAAGTGGTTTAACTTGGAAAATGGCGACTTTGAAACGCAGGTTGGGCGGTTCAAAGCGAGCTGGCAGACCGCTTCTTAGGCTGGCGGCGTCCTCCCCACAGCGTTCCAGCCTAAATTTGGTGAACGGTAAGCCGACTGGTTTAGACGACGCTGCCTAATTTTAGTCTCACTATCGTTGTTGCAACAGTTATGATGGGTATTTTAGATTTTTCAACCTTCAGTTACTGAAACGTATGCCAAGACGCAGCTAATTTCACTGTCCTAATTCTAACTATTCTGATGGTCGAACCTTAGATCGGTCGGCTTCGCCACGATGGGCTCGATTCATGGTCACCCGTAAGAGGAATGGTGCAACCAACGTCGCAACAATGATGGCCGCCACGATGGCCGAGTACCGTACCGGCGACATCAATTTCGCCGTAAACCCAATCTGGGCAATGATCAAAGCCATTTCACCCCGTGAGACCATCCCGGCTCCAACGGCCGTGGAACTATCCAGCGAGAAGCCGGCCATTTTGGCACCAGCGCCTGCTCCAATCAACTTGGTGAGAACCGCAACAATGGTCAATACCACAATGAAGCCCATCTGCTTGCCCAAACCGTTGAAGTCCATGTTCAAGCCGATGCTGACGAAAAATACTGGGATAAACAGTGCGTAACCTATTGGCTCGATGTGCCGGTCGACGGTGGATTTGGCACTGGTCTGAGAGATGGCGATTCCGGCAAAGAATGCCCCAACCACGTCGCTCAAGCCGACCAATTCAGCCACGTAAGCCATCCCAAAACACAGGATGATGGCCATCAGCGTCTGCCCCATTGGAATCAATAACCGATCACCAATCTTAGCCATGTAAGGTGCGACCCAGCGAACCACGAAGTAGATAGCCGCAAAGTAGACGATCTGCTCAATCGTTGTCAACAATAGGCTACCAGAAGCCGCGGCGCTATCACCCACAGCCGTCCCAGTCGTGGAGACTAAGACACTCAGGATGATCACAGCCAGCACATCATCCACGACGGCGGCCCCGAGAATCGTGGTCCCTTCTCGGCTGTTCAGCGCATTCATTTCTTTCAAGACTTCTACAGAAATGGAAACAGAGGTTGCTGCGAAGATGACACTGATGAAGAGACTTTCTGTGGTCCCAAGGTGATAGATCATCCCCACCAGATACGTCCCAATTACTGGGATCAAGACCCCCATGATAGCCACCAAGACACTCGGTTTCAAGTAACGTCTGAGCAGCTTCAGGTCACTCTCCAGGCCCGCAATAAACATAAGAATAATGACACCTAGTTCGGCGTAGCTTTCGAGCGTGTGCGTCAGACTGATCCACCCCAACATGGCCGGACCAATGATGACCCCCACCAAGAGTTGTCCAATAACGGCTGGAATGCCGATTCGCGTACTGTAGTGGCCAACAATCGTTGTTGCTAATAGAATTAACGTTAAATTTCTTAAGAGTTCCACGAGTAACCTCCTTTGTTTGACGAGTTCCTTTTAATTTTCCATTATAGTTGGTTTTATCTGTCGTTTTGGCCCCCATTAGCTGACCATTTTACCCCAAGCAGCTAAAAAGCGACCGCCTCAAAACGGCCCTCCCAACCCAAGGAGAACACTATTCTTGAAAGCAGTCGCTTCAACCATCTTTAATTTAATTAGTTTATATTATACAGAAGAACTGGTCTCTCCGCAACCCAACCGCACCAGGCTAGATGCTTCAGCCCCACAACTAACGGTCGGCGCACAAATTCTTTAAATTTCAACTTCATCGCTGAAATTTAGAGCTACCCGCAACCCTCGAATCGTGTTAAACTAATAACGATTGTGAGGTGACGCGTGTGAAGTGGTTAGAATCTAACTTAGTCGTGATTTTTTGGGCGGTTATCTTTGGTGAGGTCATTGGCTACATCGTTGGTGCCTTGAAACAAGTAACTTACGACCCAATGACTATTGGCATTACTATGGCAGTTGTATCTGTCGTCGCCGTCAATGGGATCATGTTACTCGGTCGTAGCGACATCAAGTCTTCTGAAGGTAAATAAGCGTTCACAATAAGCATGACCGAAACAACCGGGACCTTGGCGAAATGCCAGGGTTTTATTTTTTGAAACAAACCGACCGTATTTATAATAAATAGTTGGCCTCATGACGATCAATTTTAAGTTTCTTCTGATAATTGCTAGGTGTCAATCCCGTCCATCTCTTAAACTGTTTACTAAAACTCGCTAAACTTCTAAAACTTAATAGATAGGCAATATCCTCAATCGAGTACTCTGAAACGCCCAAAAGTCTTTTAGCTCTTTGACATCGATACTCAGAAGATAATTTAAGCGGTGTAATACCATATACCTTTTTAAAAACACGATGTCCATAGCCCGTACTAATAGACAGTGCGCAACAGATCTCCCCGAAGCTTGTAGGCTTTTTAACCTTCTCATCTTCATACCGAATATTGCTGTAGTCATTTTCAATTAAATTTGCTATATCACGTGCTACTTGTGCCTCACGAACAGTAAATGCTGGATTTTCTTTATAAATAACATTATCTCTGATCAAAACTAAAACAAATTCTAAAAAAACAATTTCATTCTTTATTTTTCGTTCTTCATCACTTATCTGACAGTCATTTTTATAACTAATCATCTGTTCAGCAACCTTTTGCGATGCTCTGGCAATTTCCGTTTCACTTTCAATTTTCGTATTGACAATATTTCTAATAAGCTTCGCCTTAATTGCTAGACTTTCTACGGTAAAGTGAAAACAGAAATAAGACATCTTATCATTTTCACTATTATTAAAGTTTTTATGCACTGTACCTGGCGCAATAATTATGGCCTCACCAGGCCCGCAAATAATTGGACTTTGATTTTCTAAAACTGTTTTTTGATGGCCATCCATCACGTAGAGCAACTCAAATAAATCATGTTTATCGCTTCGATACTGCCATCTTGCCGGTACTGTTTCTAAATGGCATCCAAAGATATACACTCCTGATTCCAACGTTTGAAATAAGATCCGCTGTCCCATAAGATTTTCCTTTCGTTGGCCATTTACAAGTCACACTTCTTCATTCCTTCCTTCATTATAAACTTATAATACGCAAAAGATGCTGGCTACTGAAGTGCCTGCATCTTTTTGTTAGCTATTTCACACCTTTAATTCTAGAGATTAGGAATCCTGATAGTAACACAACTGCTGCTTCAGCTGGAAACATGAACTTGTAACCCAATACTGAGATCACAGTACTTGCTAATACAGGTCCCATAATATTTCCAACCGTATTAGCTAAATTTAGTATACCTAAATCCTTTGCCGCTTCATCCTTATTTGGTAGGATTGATACTAATAACGCCTGATCAACTGCGTTATAAACACCCATAGAGAATCCAGCAATAACAGCAAACGCCATCATTGTCCATGGATCTGGTGTAAAGAATGGAATTACAGCCCCGATTGCAACGGTAATTGTTGTACCGACTACTGGTAGCTTATAATGACCAATTTTATCAGCAATTGGCCCAGCAAAGAAGCAACAAATAACCCCTCCAATCAGCATAATGCTCGACATCCTAGCAATATACGATCCAGTTTCTCCCGAGCTGAGTTTCATATAATCCGTAAAGATATATAACTGATAGCCTAAGATCATATGTGTTCCGGCGATCATCAAGAAACGACCAATTAAGGCATAGTAGAAGTCATGTGCTCCTTTTTTGGGGAGTGAAAACATTTTTACAACATCGATTAGCTTTTTGACTTCAGGACGTGCAACTTCTTTATTACCGGGCTCTTTAATTAAGAATATTGCTAACCCTTCGATAATCACTGCCAATAAAGCAAACACCCAAATTCCTACTCGAATGTGCACAATAAAATGCGCAGCAATTAAACCGGAGCCATAGTTACCGACAGTAGTACCAATTCCCATAAACGTTGATACCGTACCACGTAATTTAGGATCAACTACATCAGCTAATAACGCTGCTACACTTGCAACTACACAGTTTAATGAAATTTGATACAGTGACCAAAATAACAATAGCATAGGAATAGTATGAGACATTGAGATAGCAAACAGTAATACAACTGTCGCCAAGGTTCCTAAAACAATCCAGGGTGTTCTTTTTCCAAATCTTGTTCGTGTTCTGTCAGATAGTGCACCAGCAACTAAGTTAGCAATCGCCGCTACAATCATCGCTACCGTTGCAAACATAGCAATCCACTGAACCTTATGTACTGGATCAACAGAATTAATTTGTGCTGGCAATAATGTTACATTTAATCCCGCGTAAGGTAGAAACCAACCAACGACACCAAGGAACAGGCCAAAACCTATACGCCAAGGAATCTTTTCCTTTTGTTTAACGGGTTTTACTTCATCCATGATTTTTCTCCTTAGATAAGCTAACAATTACACAAGAACTTCTCGATATTCAAACGACGTAAATTGAGCCTCTTTTTCATTACCCGAACAGTCAATACTACCTAAACCTACGAATGCGCCTGTAAAAAAGCCGCCCGAATAGTTCTTTTGAATGTACTCATCTGACAACTCAGCAGCGTCAAATTCGACCCCAGTAGCATTCCAGTATTGACCATCAAATGAGTACTCATAAGTGTATACAGACTTTCGAATCCTAGTCCTGAAGAATACTTTTTCTGACTTATTTGGAATGTCGATTAGATCTTTTCCCAATCGAGAGCAATATTTTTCATTAAAATTAACAACATCAATCACTTTTCCCTTAATTTCATCCCAAGAAATAACAATTCCTGTCCAATGCATATTATTGTAAAGGTTAAATAGCCCGGCCATTTGCTGATACGTTTCTGGAGAATAATTGACTCCTACCGTTGCATCAAAGTTAAAATGTTCCCATCGTCTAGCAACTAACGAAACGTCAAACGTACTTGTTAAAGAATTTTGACCAATCAACTTTAACTTTCCATTACCAACTGACCCCATATGATGGTCAAATGGGATTCTTAATGTACTCCAATCCTTATTCAAAGTATTTTTAGAAAATTCATCAGAAACTATAAAATCAGTATTCTTTAATTCTTTTGCCGACTCAATATTTTCAGGTGCTTCAATCTCTAATTGGCCTGCATGTCCACCCACTATCCGTGGCCATCCCTTATCATCCCAAACCACCTGCTGAAGCGAAGTCTCCCTGCCTAGGGTGCTCCATCCTCTAGGTCCATAGGACGATTCATAATCGTGATGCCAAGGTCTTGCTGATAAGCTTGCATAATACCACTTATCATTAGTCGATTTCACCAATGATCCGTGACCTTGCTTTTGAATTTCAAAATCTGGCGTATCATAGTTCGTTAGAAAGGGACCTTTAGGTTCAATCTCAAAGCTCCCACTCCTTAGAGTTTTTGATCTTGCAACGATTTCTTGATGCGTATACGTAGTTCCCCCTTGTGCGGCAAAAAGATAATATAGACCATCAATTTTGTACAGATGTGGTCCTTCAATCATCTTCACGTCTGTACCGTCGAATAGCTTTCTCGCTGTTTGAGGCAATAACCTCATCGTCTTTACATCAAATTCAGTAATCGTAATTCCATTAAATGGAATTCTATGTTCTCTATAATCATTAGTTTGCTGGACCAAATACTTTTTGCCATCACTATCATGAAATAGAGAGGCATCAAAGCCGACCCCATTCAGCTTGATTGGCTTTGACCATGGCCCCTCGATATTAGAAGCAGTAATTAGATAATTTGTTAAATCGGTAAAACTTTTATTCTTGTTTCTCACAACTGAATAGACTAACCAAAATCTATTATCATAAAAGGATAGGTCGGGTGCCCATACCCCACAGGAAGCTGGTACCCCATTAATATCTAGTTGTGTTTTATTCTTCAATGGTGACTCTAACTGTCTCCAGTGAATTAAGTCCTTTGATGAATGTAACCTGACACCTGGAAACCATTCGAATGTAGAATTTACAATGTAGAAGGTATCCTGCACTCGTATAATGCATGGATCTGGATTGAATCCAGATAAAATTGGGTTCTTAATTTTTTCCATTTTGCTACTCCTTTCCCGTCTGCAAACTTAGTTCACATCATATATGCAATTGTTTCTAACCTAGGCTATAGTTGAATTGTATCCGATTACATTTCGGTGGTCTATGCTATCGAGTAACCATAATTTTGCCAAAAGTAACCTTACTTGTATTTGTAAATATGATCAAAAAAGAAAGTTATAGGGTGATTAAAATCATCCTATAACTTTCTTTACTTTGCATACCTTGTTATAAATGCCCATCTTCGGCCCGAATCTCATTCTTAATTCCATTCATATCCTGATCCAGCTGATGTACCAACTCTGCTTTAGCAATCAACTCTTTACGAAGTTCATCCTGATGCTGGACGTTCTTTTTGTAGCTTAACTCATGTTCCAGCGACGCCCAGAAGTTCATGGCAATCGTTCTGATTTGAACCTCCACTTTGACCGGTTCAACCCCTGCATCTAGATACACAGGCACCGACAGAATTAAATGTAAGCTCCGATAACCATTGCCCTTGGGATGGGTAATGTAATCCTTTCGCCGTAGAATCTGAATATCCGGCTGCTTCTCCAAGCGACTTTCCATCGCGAGAATATCGTCCTCGAACCGGACAATGATCCGGATACCGGCAATATCATGCATCTCCTCCGGTAACTTCTGCAAATCAAAATCAAAGTGCTTACGCTGAACCTTTTCCAAGATACTTTCCGGCGACTTGATCCGCGACTGTAAGCTATCAACCAGCGTGTGGCCGTGTAAAATCTGATACTCCTGGTCGAGATACTCAATCTTAGTCCGGACCACTTTCACGGCGCTGTTATAATCCAGCATCAACCGCCGAAAATTATCGACCGCCGCCAGCGACGTCGGATCATTGGGAAATTGTGTAGGTAAATTCTCGTTAGCCATGTTAATCCTTCCTAGTTACGCGTTTTTTTGCCGAAAATGCCGTACTTCGGGGACGGCCCACCATAACAGCAAGAAATTCAGCAATAAGGTAATAGCGGTGAATATAAACACACCATTATAATTGAAGATATTTGCCACAAGACCACCAAACAGGGAGCCAAACATACTCCCAGCAGCCTGGAAAGACTGATTCCAACTGAAGACGGTCCCAGTCAATTCTTGGGGTGAATTCTTAGTCAGCATCGTTTGGACTGCCGGGAACAAGGCCCCGTCAGATACACCAATCATAAACCGTAAGATTCCCAGAAGCCAGATACTTGTGACGAAGCCTTGGGGAAAATACATGAGTACTGCAAAGACATAGCCAAAGATGAGAACGCGGCTAGTCCCCCGTCGATCGCCATAATCTCCTAACTTAGGAGCCGCTAGTAGCGTGGAAATTCCAGGCAACGCGGCAATGATTCCGGCGACCAAGGTAATTGGCCCAACATTATTCATCAGCTGTTTGACGTACAGACTAATAATGGGCGTGATTGAGTTATTTCCCATCTGGATAATCATCGTAGAGACCAGTAACACGAGAATCAGCTTGGGCCGTTTGACCCTATGTAACCAACTGCCAGACTGTTCCTGCTGATCGCGAGAGATCGGCGTAAAGTGTTCGTGAACTAACGTGGCGCTCAGGATGAAGACAATAATCAGAAAGATCCCCGTCAGGATAAACGTCCAACGAATGGAAAAAACCTGGGCCAAAATCCCACCGAGGACTGGGCCAATCAGGTTACCACTGACATATCCAGTCGTCAGGATGCCCAGTGCACTCCCACTCTTTGCCCGGGGCGTTTCCGCTGCAATCAGTGCGGTCGCATTGGGAATGTAGCCCGCAAAGAAACCTTGAAGGAATCTTAGCGCAATCAGTTGCCACACATTACTAACAAACCCCATCAGGCCAATGACGATGGCCATTCCAAACGATGAGCGGAGCAACATGATCTTCCGACCCTTAGTATCGGCCAATTTCCCCCACAATGGTGAAACTAGCGCGATGACGAAGAAGGTCACGGCGTAGGTCACCCCACTGTACATGGTTAATTGCCCCTTGGAAAAAGTACCTAAGTCATCGACATACAATGATAAAAATGGCATGACCTCACTAAATCCCATACCCGCAATAAAAGTTCCCAACCATAAAACGGCTAAATTTCGCCGCCATTGTTCAGGCTTTCGTGTACCCACGATGTCATCGCCTCTTAACTTTTCTAAAAATGCATTAACTATTAGTGTAGCATAAATCCCGTTATACCGCCGTTATATTGCCCTTCAAAAATCTTTGAAAACTTTTTTAATAAAAGGGTTGGAATTTTGATGGTTTTGTTTCATAATAGGTGACAAGCATGTGACGTAGTTCACTTATAATTTTGTTGATAGTCCTTTCAATCCTCACTTGTCGTTAAACCTAGTCATTTGAGAATCAGCAGAACACATGACGCAGATCACACAAATATTTGGAGGTAATACACATGGCTCATCGTTTAGATGGAAAAGTTGCAATCGTTACTGGTGGTACTCTCGGAATTGGTTTGGCTGTTGCCGACAAATTCGTTGAAGAAGGCGGTAAGGTTATGATCACTGGACGTCACAGTGACGTTGGTGAAAAAGCTGCTAAGAGCATTGGTGGCCCAGATGTTATCCAATTCTTCCAACACGATGCTACTGACGAAGCCGGCTGGTTGGCATTATTCGATGCTACTGAAAAGGCCTTTGGCCCAGTAACCACGATCGTTAACAACGCCGGTATGGCCGTTAACAAGAGTGTTGAAAACACCACGACCGAAGAATGGAAGAAACAATTAGCCGTTAACTTGGACGGTGTCTTCTATGGGACTCGTTTAGGTATCCAACGCATGAAGAACAAGAACCTCGGTGCTTCAATCATCAACATTTCTTCTATCGAAGGCCTTGTTGGTGACCCTAACTTAGGTGCTTACAATGCATCTAAGGGTGCCGTTCGGATCATGTCTAAGTCAGCTGCCGTTGACTGTGCTTTGAAGGACTACGATGTTCGTGTTAACACCGTTCACCCAGGTTACATCAAGACGCCATTAGTTGACGATCTCCCTGGTGCTGAAGCAGCTATGTCAGAACGTACGAAGACACCAATGGGCCACATCGGTGAACCTAACGATATTGCCTGGATCTGTGTTTACTTAGCTTCTAACGAATCTAAGTTCGCTACTGGTGCAGAATTCGTTGTTGATGGTGGTTACACCGCGCAATAAAGATTAATCTCACTAAAAATAAAAAGCCGCTGGCAGTTGCCGGTGGCTTTTTTCGTGCTTGTGTCCCACAACCAATTCGCAATTAAAACGAAAAATCAGTTGTTTTGCGAAAAAGATGAGACAAATCTCAGGAAATTTACATTAGTTATAAGTGTGCGGGTTATTTCCCCGTTACCCCAATGGCTAACGCAATCATTAGGATGATGAGTACCGCTGTGGTGATTGCCACGTAGAGGTGATCACGTTCCTTGTAGAAGGCGTAAATGGACACCACGACTCGCAAGACTGGCGTTAGAATCAGGCAATACATCCCCAACATCATAATGGCATATGACTTTAACTGCCAGCTGCCGACTAGGATAGCACCCATCGTTAACGGGACGGTGTGCCCTGCATATCCAGAATTACCGGTCGCCAGAAACAGTACTAAGCCAATTCCCATCACGATAGCGGAGAAAACGACCCCGATTTGCAAAATCCGGCCAATAATTGTTTCGACCTGCGCCATTTCTGTTGCGGTTGCGCTCTGTTTTTCTTGCATTAGAAGTGTACCCCCAGTCCCTTACCCAACATTTGAATGCCAATGTACAAGATGATGGGGATGAACACGATACGAATCCACCGTGCTGGCAGAACCTGCATGATCCGCGAACCAATCACGGCGCCACCCAAAATGCCGAGCGCCATTGGAACGGCGATTCCAGGCAAAATGGCCCCATTGAAGAAATACACCGTTGCACTGGCCGCTGCCGTGACCCCCATCATCAGATTCGACGTGGAACTAGACGGCTTTAGTGGCATCTTCATGAAGGTATCCATCGCCATCACCTTGAAGGCCCCGGAACCAATACCCAACAAGCCACTGGCCACTCCGGCACCAAACATCACGGAAAAACCGGCCGGGACGTTTTCAACTTGATAGTCGATGGTCTTCATTTCGGCCTTGTCATAGTAACTGCCGTTAAGTTTGAGCTTACTGGCGATTTTATCCGGTTCAACACGTTGGAGAACTTCTTGCCCCCGTCGTAGCTTGCGGTACATGTTCCACCCGGAGAAGACCAGCAGGCACCCAAATAACAGGTACAGGTACTTCGGATCTAGCACGCCCGTTAGCAACGCCCCGACAATGGCCCCAATGGTAGTTGCAATTTCCAAGAACATGGCGACGCGCAGATTCAGGACATTGTCCCGCAAATAAGCGATGGTCGACCCCGAACTGGTCGCAATCACAGCAATGATGCTGGCACCGATCGCATATTTAATATTTAATCCCATTCCCAGGGTCAGGATTGGTGTAATGATCATCCCACCACCGATGCCCAAAATAGCTCCGGCAATTCCGGCGAAGATACCCACCCCAATCATGATTAAGGCTGTTTGAATCATTTCTTGTTTCCTCCTCACGAATCAATCTACGTCATTGATTATCAACTTTTCATTGGCACAGGGCAAGTTGAATCGTCTAAAAAGATGGCCAAGTTCGTCGTTTTGCTCACAAGTCAAGTTGGCTCACGTTATCCAAGTGGTTAAACGTATCATGAGGTGCCGATAATCCGATGTTCAAGCTATTCACCACATGTTCGTGCATATCTACACAAAACATCAATCTTTGAGTACGATCAGTTACCTCCCAATTTCTATTCGGAAAAGACTAGCCCATCACCGTAGGAACCGGTTACAACACAAAATGGCTTTGCCATACTTTTAAAATATGGCAAAGCCCTCAGATTTGTATTTCGCATATGTTCAATAACTATCGATAAACCGTTGTAAAAGTGGACTGGGCGTAATTGTCGCGGGCCAGACCAGCTTCAGCGTGGTCCGCCACGGTTGATAACGAATCGGCCGAATGTTAGTCGCTACCCCACTTGTTTCCTCCGCAACTGTCTGTGGAACCACCGCTACGCCCATCCGCGCTTCGGCCCACTGCACAGCGGTTCGGGCGTCATCACAAGTGCAGGCAACGAAGGGGTGCATGTCCTTTTCGTCAAAGGTCGTCTGAAAGATCTGTTCGAAACGCCGGTAGATAATCAGCGGCACCTCGGCTAGATCTTCAACGTGCAATGTGGCCCCAGTAAAGTGATCATACTTATGCGGCACCACCGCAACCATACTTTCCGTGGCGAGCTCTTTGCTGGCCAATCCGGGGGCCGAGAATGGTGTCCGCACAATGGCCACGTCGATCAGATGCTTTTCCAGCCGGTCGATCAGTCCATAGGTATTGTCCTCAAACAAGCGAATCTGTACCTTGGGATAGTGACGCGTCAACGTTCGGAGCTTTGCATTGGGCGTAGCGCCGATTGAAGAAGATACCACACCAATCGACAAGACACCGGCTAAGCCCTGTCCCAACGATCGGACCTGGCTGTCGGCCCGTTCACGCAGGTCGACCAATTGCCAGGCATAGTCTTGGAGCAGTCGGCCCGCCGGCGTCAACGTCACGCCATTCGCCGATCGGTTAAGCAGTGGTACCCCCAGATCACTTTCCAATTGCTTAATCTGATAGCTCAACGGGGGTTGGGCCATGTGTAGTTGGTGGGCAGCCGCCGTAATTTGCCCCGCGTCGGCTACCGCTAAAAAGTATTCCAATTGGCGAAAATTCATGTCTGGACCTCCTACAACCCATTTCTTTCATTATATCAAATCTTAGGGAAGCCCCGCTCCATCAGCTGATTTATTCTCGGTCTGCTTACTTGTTGGTACACGGTCCTTGCTAGGCAAGACTTCCTTCAGCATATACTGCCGAATTAGCAAGACGATCTGCTTATTCTGCGGCAAATCCGAGTGCGTCGTGTCATCCCCGGTCACCGTAATTTGCGTATAGTGTGCCACCTGATTCTGGAAGACATACTTCCCCTGATTGACACTATTGGCAGGAACCGTGCCATCACTGGAATAGTTTTCGGTTCCGGCAACGGAATACACGGTCAGCTTCTTGGGCAACTTAGACCGGCCTTTGATCAGCTCACGCAAGATTGCCGTTTGTTTGGTCGTACTGTTGGACTCCATGTTGTACGGCGTGGCAATCGTCATCAAGCGGTCCGGCTTGACGTGCTTGGTCTGTGCCAAGTACTTCTCCGTAAAGAGACTCAGAATCAATCCCCCATTCGAATGACCCAGCATAGAAAAATGATTAAAATGATACGTCTTGACCAAATCCTTAAATGCTAAGTTTAACCATTTTGCCTGCTTGTTAATATTGCCATAACCATCGCGATTATTTTCAAAGGCAATCACAATAAAGGGATGATTATCACCCTGACGAATGTTGCCTGTGTAGCTGATTGTGCCATCCTCAGCAACCTTGACCTTCAGCACACTATGGTTTTTCTTAGTTTCCTTGCGCAACTGCGTAATCAATGCGTCGAACCGATTCTGACTGGCGCTGGACCCCGGCACCATAATCGTGGGGGCCAACGGCGTTTTGTAGCTTGACTTATATTTAGTAACGCGCTGCTTCAACCACATCTGACTAGGTAAGAAAATAGCCAGAATAACCACGATAAGTAGTGCCCCCCGCCACCAATTATGCCGCATGGTCCGCACCTCCTTCTGTATTGAGCAACCGAACGAACGGTAAATAGATTAGGACGGAAACCGTGAGACACAACACACTCAATAACAGGGCACGCCAGTCACCACCTGTTCCTAGATAGGCCACGAGTGGTCCCGGCGTGGTTCGCGGTACTGGATACACGATTGGCGGGACTAATTTCAAAGTAATCGCCGTCCACGCCAGCACCATGTTCACAGCCGGTGCCAGGATGAACGGGAAGAGTAAGATAGGATTGAATAACACGGGTAACCCTAGTAACGTGGATTCATTCAAATTCACAAGATTGGGTAAGATTGTTTGCGTGGCAACGCGTCGGTAGCTCGCCTGCCGAGAACCAAGCCAAATTGCAATCAAGAGTGCTAGCGTCATCCCCGCACCCCCAAAGTTGGCATAGGCATCCCCCAACGTATGTAGCGTAATCGGATGGGGGGCACCCCATCCTGAACCATGTTGGACTGCGTAGGCCAGGTTCTGCAGGGACGTGACGGAGCTATTACCTGCCACGTCAATGGGGCCAATCAATCCCAGCCACCACAGACCATTGCTGATTGCCGTGACTGTCAGAATCCGCACACTATTATGTCCAAGGTTCGTATTTAATGACTGCAACGCATAGTATACGAGATCATTGATACCACCATCGGTTAACCAGCTTAAGCCATAGCCAATCCCAGCCGTCACGCCTAAAACAACAACGAGTGACCATGCCACCCGTCCCGTCCAGGACAACGATGTGTGCCGATGATGCCGCCACCACGTTGCCAGTCCACGCATCAGATGACTGGCCAGCCAACCAACACCTAACCCCACGAGGATTGCTAGAAAGATGCCTTGTGGTCCCAAGTTGGGCATCCAAAATTGTGCGAGCTCATCACCATGACTGGTCTGCCCGAAGGCATCATAGTTCACATTCAGCGTTAGAAAAGCCAGTGCGCTCATAAGCCCGACGACCAACGCATCCGCGTGATAAGTCCGCGCCATGTAATGACCTGTGGTAAAGGCAATCATGACCGCTACTAAGCCATTGACCACCACGCTGACCCCCTGTAAGATTTCCCGCCAGAATTCCAGCCCAGGCAGCCAAGTTCCAATATGATAAATCTGAAAAAAGAAACCGCTCTTGGACAAGCATCCTTGCCCAACAACATCTACCAATGCCATCACTAAAATAAAGGGATAGGCAACTCGTAATGCCTCATGAACCGCTCGCATCGCCCGCCATTGATCAACGCGTTGATTGACGCGCCACAGTCCCCGAAATAATCTAACCATCCTAACTCCCCCTACTTGTGACTTCATGACTTTCATTATACGGATTTTACTTGGAAGCGGCCAACTAACGCCTTACAAATTTACTAATACTTCATAAATATGTTTATTTTCAGAAAGTAATCAGATTTAGAATGATTCTTATCCCACCATTGTATCAGGTTTCATAGTGTGCCATGATAGCTATGTAATGGTTTACATCATTTTCATTGTGCTAATGGAGCCGCTTTATCCGCGTCATTTTCGCCAAAATTCCGAGCAAAAATAAATTTATTCTTGTATGCGTTTTCAAAAGGTGTTAGTATGTTGTGGTAAACAACCAACCAACTTAGCTTGATTGGCAAACTATCATATGAGGTGAGAGAAATGGATTCTGCATCTAAAGCGTTGGAACAAACCGACGTCAAGCTTCCATGGCGTGAGAAATTCGGTTGGGCAACCGGGGATTTCGCGCAAAACTTGATTTATACCACTATTTCTACGTATTTGCTATTTTTCTATACAAACGTTTACGGTCTGCCCGCTGCTGACGCCGCAACCATGTTCCTGGTTGTTCGGCTGATTGATGCCATCAACGACCCGATCGTTGGGACGATTGTTGACAAACACACCTCCCGTTGGGGGAAGTACCGTGGCTGGTTGCTCTACATGTCAGTACCATTAGCCGTACTCGCCATGCTCTGTTTCCATGTGCCAAACGTTGGCGCCATGGGCAAGTTAGTCTACGCTTACGTCACTTACGTTGGCCTGTCCGTTATCTACACGACCGTCAACATTCCTTATGGTTCCTTAAACGCCGCTATGACGCGGAACAACAAGGAATTGGTTTCTATGAGTTCCGTACGGATGCTCCTAGCTAACTTAGGGTCTTTGGCCGTTAGTTTTGGTGTTCCTATCTTCGTTAAGATGATTTCTGGTGGTCACTATTCTGGTGTTCAATCCCAAAATGGTTGGTTCTGGACGATGGTGATCTATGGGATCGCTGGTGCCGCAATCTTAATCTTCTGTTTCAGCCAATCCGTTGAACGAATTAAGATGGCGCCAGAACAAGAATCAAGCGTTAAGGTTTCTGACCTATATCACCAACTGGTTATCAACGGGCCACTCCGGACGTTGGCTATCTTCTTCATTATCACCTTTGGTTTAATGTCCGTGGTGAACTCCGTGGGTGCTTACTACATGACTTACAACGCCGGTAACGCTGGCATGATGCAATGGTACAACTTACTGGGAACCTTACCAGCCTTCATCGTTGTCCCAATTACACCCTGGTTGAACCGAAAGATCGGGACCCAGTGGTTAATGCAAGGTAGTCTTGGTTTAGCCGTTATTGGGTTCTTGATCATGTATGCGGTTCCAGCTACCAACTTGACTTGGACCTTCATTGGCCGGACGATTGAAGCCGCTGGTATTATCCTCTCCACTGGATTCCAGTGGGCACTGGTTCCACAAGCCATCACTTATGGGGAATGGAAATCAGGTAAGCGTGAAAACGGGATTATCAACGCCGTTATCGGCTTCTTCTTCAAGTTTGGGATGGCCCTTGGTGGGGTTGTGCCTGGTTACGTCTTAGCCGCTTATGGTTTCGTAGCTAATCACCAGCAAACCGCACGGAGTTTAGCCGGCATTCGAATGACTACGACAATTATTCCTATTATCGTGACCATCTTGGCCATGGTTGTCTTCGCCTTCTACCACTTGACCGATGAAAAGGTTGAAAAGATGAACGAAGAAATCGCTGCTCGTCACGCTGCTGAAAAGACTGTCGAAGACTAAAACTTAGACTTTAAAATTGGTATCCGGCTTGTTGGGCCTGGTGCCAATTTTGAAAATAGATTACTAAAATTATGAATAGGAAGTGGCTACTTTGAAGTTTACTAATGGTTATTGGTTAACTCGTAAAGAATACGACGTTAACTCACCGGCTGAAGCATTCGAAGCCGAAAAGGATGGCA
Source organism: Levilactobacillus muriae (assembly GCF_045862015.1). NCBI lineage: Bacteria > Bacillati > Bacillota > Bacilli > Lactobacillales > Lactobacillaceae > Levilactobacillus > Levilactobacillus muriae. The sequence goes on along the minus strand of NZ_BAAFRU010000001.1, from coordinate 129,489 downwards.
AGACCTTAAACGTCTTCGCCCCTTACAAGCGAATCAACACACGGGGAGACGAATTGAACCTCGGGATGAGCACAATCAAGCTCACCTCCCCGGTCGAAAATGTGATCGGTGTGAAGCTAACGCATTTTGATCAAGATACCCAAGGCCCTTCATATGAACTCAACAACTTAGACCCTGACGTCAACATCGACGTTACGGATAAGAAAGCCTCATTGACCAGTGGCGACCTAACCGTTTCGCTCCCACTCCGTCAACAATTTGATATGGAATTCACTGCTAATGGCAAAGTCATTACGGCATCCCGCAACAAAGCCCAGGGTGAAATCTTGAACCATGACACCAACGTTCACTACATGCGTGAACAATTATCCGTTGGTGTTGAAGACAAGGTCTACGGTTTAGGCGAACGCTTCGGGAACTTCATTAAGAACGGTCAAGAAGTTAAGATCACCAACCAAGATGGCGGGACGGCTTCCGAACAATCCTACAAGAACATTCCCTTCTACCTGACGGATGCAGGCTACGGTGTCTTCGTTGACCAACCACAAACGGTTGATTTCGAAGTAACATCTGAAAATGTTGACCGCGTGCAATTCAGTACTGAAGGCGAATCCTTACAGTACTACGTGATCTACGGCCCAACGCCACAGGAAATTTTGCACCGCTACACCGAATTAACCGGCAGCATGCAATTACCACCTGCATGGTCATTCGGTCTCTGGCTGACGACCTCCTTCACGACTGACTATAGTGAAGAAACCGTTCTGAAGTTCATCGATGGCATGAAGGACCACAACATCCCCTTGGATGTCTTCCACTTTGACTGCTTCTGGCAAAAGGGCTTCGAATGGTCCAACATGGAATGGGACCACGACGAATTCCCTGACCCAGAAGGCCTGATCAAGAAGATTCATGACCGGGGCATCAAGGTCTGCGTCTGGATCAACCCCTACATCGCCCAAAAAGGGAAGATGTTTGAGGAAGGCAAGAAGAACGGTTACTTCATCAAGCGTGAAAATGGTAACCTCTGGCAATGGGATCTTTGGCAAGCTGGTAACGCCTTCGTCGACTTTACCAACCCCGATGCCGTTGCGTGGTACAAGAGCAAGTTAAAGGCCCTACTCGACATGGGTGTTGACTGCTTCAAGACCGACTTTGGTGAACGGATTCCCGTTGAAGATGCTGTCTTCTTTGACGGTTCAGATCCTAAGCGTGAACATAACTACTACACGTTGCAATACAACAAGGCCGTCTTCGACACGATTGAAGAAAACAAGGGTAAGGGCGAGGCTGTCGTCTTTGCGCGTTCCGCTACCGTTGGGTCTCAAAAGTACCCCTTACATTGGGGTGGTGACGCCTTATCTAACTTCAAGAACATGGCCGATACCTTACATGGTGGGCTGTCCTTCTTGAGTTCCGGATTTGCTTTCTGGAGCCACGATATTGGTGGCTTCGAAGATGGTCCCGACACGCCGACGCCAGACCTGTACAAACGTTGGACACAATTCGGCTTGCTATCCTCTCACAGCCGCTATCATGGTAGCAATGTCTACCGGGTACCCTGGAACTTCGATGATGAAGCCGTGGACAACACACGGAAATTTGTTAACTTAAAGCTTTCCCTGATGCCATATCTGTACACCCAAGCCGCTCATGACACGGCTTACGGTAACCCCCTGATGCGGCCAATGTGGTTCAACTTCACGGAAGATCGGACGGCTCACACGTTGGACAACCAATACATGTTTGGAACCCAACTCTTAGTCGCCCCCGTCTTCAATCCCGAAGGCCACGTAAACTTCTACCTGCCAGCCGGCAAGTGGACTAGCATCATCAATGATGACGAAACTTACGACGTCACCGATGGTAAGTGGATCAGTAAGGATTACGGTGAATTGGACCTGCCTGTACTGGCTCGTGACAACACGATCCTCTTACGGAATCCAAAAGCTGTTCACGCCGACTACGATTTCACTAAAGACCTGGACATCAACTTGTACGACATGCATGAAGGAACGACATCCGTTGCCGTCGTTGACCAAAAGGGACAGGATGCTGGTAAGGTCACGGTTGACCGCAGTGGTAACCAATTAAAGGTTACGACTTTTGATCTGACTGGCTCGGCCACCATCTACGTCCACGAAAACGGGAAAGTTACCAAGGTTGCCTTAACCGGTACCGAAGCAACAATTACCCTATAATCCTCGACTGTAATCTTGAAAATCAAAGCGTCATTGCCAATTCAATTGGTGATGGCGCTTTTTGTATGCTGTTTTACGGCTCGCCAGACGGTGCTAGTACTGATGCCAAACAGCTTGGCAATCTCCCGGTAGGTCTTTCCATTTGTTCGTAATTGGCAAAATACTGCGGGGGTGGGCACTAACACCTGTGGTTGTGCTGACACGTGCTGCTGGATTTTCTGCTGAGATAATCCCCCTGTCGATTCAATTACCGGCTCTAACCGGACGCCTGCCTGTGGTCGCGTCAAAACCATGGGTTCCGTCTGCTGAATCTTAGCTAACGCGTTGACGACAGCGTGTGTCGTCTGCGCGTCCCATAAGGCATTGTGTTGATGCGGGTTGAAGATATTTAAGAGTCCTGCCACGCCGTTCAATGGCAAATAATGATGCGTATCCTTCTTCCGATGATTACTGCGATTAATGACCTGATTCGTGTAAATACTCCCGTCAAACACCGCCAATTTCGTTCCTAAAAGCGCTTGTTCCGCCGCAGAAAATGCGTCGAAGTTAACGGCCAACGTGTGCCGAAGCAATCGTAGGTCATTGCTCTTGTCCCAAAAGACTAGCGGTAGCCGCCGTGCCAAAACTTCGTGGACAAAGGCTTTCAACACGGTCACTGGATCGGTCTGCTTATCATACTCAGCCAAAGTCAGCTTAGTTTCCTTGAGACCGCGTAGCTTAACTTCCGCCGAAAAGTTGGGATTATCCAAGTAATGATTAAAGAACAAATCTAGTGCTCGATTACCTGTATATCCCAGCACCGCCAGCTGAAAGATCCCCGCCTTTTCCCCGTACACCGTAGCTCGGCGCTGCACGATGCTGTCGCCCTGGTGTTGTGTCCCAAACAGAACGCCAAATTCGCAGTCGATCACCGCGTACTTCTCTGGAATCTCCGTCAACGCTTCAACCGTCGGAAAGACTGCTGCCAGTTTCACTTTAAATTCATCGGTTATCGGTTGGGCAGCCGTCACAGGCAAGCTGTACCCATTCGTTTTTAACAACGCCGCCACACTCATAGCCTCTGCATCAGTATCGTAATTGACAATTTTCTTGGCACCCAGCGTGAGGGAATGTCCCGAAGTTGATTTAATGACAAACCGCTGGTGAGCATCGATCGTAATCTGCTTAATCTCACCCCAACTCGTGTAGTTCTTCGCCACCAGCAACTGGCCCGCTCGATCGACCTGGCAAATGGGATAATCGACAATATACACAAAGTGGTTCTCCTGCGGAAGCCTATCCAGCGCTCGCCGTTCTGCGAAAACAATCCTAGCCGTCGCCACCATCTCCCATGTCAGAATTTTGATTATCCCCAGCTTACCGGATTGACCTCGCAAAAGCTACTGATGTGTTTTATAAAATTAATTATTAAAGCCGTTACATAAATTATGCGCAGCATTAAGTCAAAAGAGGTATTGTTCATAAGTCATTAACTGGCACGCTACTCTGTACTAAAAAGGCTGCAGTATCTACCACAGCCCACTTACAATCTTTTGAACTAATGACTATCTAAAGGTTAAAAGTTCCAAAGCGCTCATTATGGCTGTTGTCACAACGATACGCAACCTAAAATTAGGCAATATCGTCTAGTCATCGCCTTGCCGACCGGCAGATATGAGCTGGATCGGTGCGAACACAACTTGAAGCCTCGAGAGGACCGAGTCTACAAGCTTGGTTTTCTACTAAGCCAGTGGGGAAATCACCCCCTGACTAAGTAGAACGACGCGCCTAAGCCCATATCTGCCCACCTCTCGGCTACCGTAGTTGGTTTGAGGCAACGTGGATTATGCCTATAGAAATGTTATTGTTTTATGCTTGAATTTTAGGAACCATTTGGAATTCAGTGATTGAAATTGACGTGCACAATCAGAGCCGGAAGCCCGTCCTTTGGCTGGAGGCGTTCCCCACAGCAAGCGGAATCCCTGGCAGCCGGAGTGCAGCTGTTTTCACTAATTTAGCCGTGCTAATTCCTAGTAACGCAAACAATTTAACTTTCAACTCTTAATGACTATCCAGATACTTCACGGTATCGCGACCTAGTCGATTCATTGCACGATACTGTTGCGCCTGCTTCCCTTGCTGTGCCATGACGACAACCGTATAGGTGCCATGCTTGGTCCCAAAGAGACTGGCATCGTTCTGAACACCCTTTGCCGGAAATTCACCCGTTTTATTGTATACCGCTGCATGCTTGACGAGTTTCGGTAATTTTGAATGGTTCTTGCAGTGGTGAAGTAACGCCATCATCTTACCGTCATAAACTTTTCCCAATAATTTATGCTGGCTGACTAACGTTAAGAATCGGGTGAGATCATTGACCGACGTATAATTATCGTGACCCTGCCGCAACGCCCGTGTGTCCATCATGTAACGACGCAGATGGGAATGATTAAAGCCATAGCTCTTCATTGTCTGATTGACGCGCTTAAAGCCTCCTAGCCGATGAATCAGCCGATTGGTCGCAGCATTGTCCGAATTATGAATCATCCGGCCTAGTTCGGACTTGACCGCCTTCGTCAACTTTAGATGATGCGTCCGAACCCGCTGAAAGATTGTCAGCATGACGTAGACCTTGATGGTGCTTGCCGACCGTTGCCCTTGAACCTTTTTATTTCCCGCGGTTATCGCCAGTGGCTGCTGACCAAGTCGCGTTACCTTGACGGACCAACGACCATGAACGGGTCCCATGTCGCGCTTAATTACTTTTCTAATCGCTATCTGTTCGTGATTGACCGTCGTCGCTTGTGCAGTCGTCGTAGCACTAAATACGCCCCAACCAATCACTACCGCCAATATCATTTTCCAACACCGCATACGTACCACCTCATTAACTATTTATTAATTTATATTCTACGCCTAACCGGTTGAAAGCCATACCCTAAAAAATCGTCACACGTGAGTCCAAGCGACTGGACTCACGTGTGACGATTCTGACGTTTGCTTATTTGATTTGACGAGATTTACCAGTCCAATACATTTCCGGCCAAAACCTCTGGCTGGTGATTACTCAGCAAGTAAGCTTGTCCATTCCCGCCAAAGCTCAGGCCTTCAAATTCTCGTTTCGAGGCGAAATGGGTCCACTTCACATCTTGACTGGTCAAGTGGCCGCTTCCCACAAGCTTAGACACCGGCAGACTGGCAATTGACTCATCGGCAACCAGATACAGACGATCATTGTTGGGATTGAACGCCATGCTCTGCACACAAGTTCCGGGCCCGTGCTTCAGAACTTGACTAGTCAGCCGAAAATCAACGTGATGCCGTCCGACTCGGCCCTGGTAAATATAGACATTCGTCGCATTCGGCCGAGTCCAGAAATAAGCACGCCCCTGATGGTCAAACGCTAAGACGTGGCCACCGGGAACCGCAAAGTCTCCCGCGCGTAGCCGAAAACGAATCCGATGGATCGGTGTCAACGTGCTGGCACTCAGCTGCTGAAGGTACCCATACTGGCTAACGGGTACCCGTGGTGCCGATTCACGATCGCACCACATGTAAAGTTGGTGAGTCTTCCAATCGTAAGCTAACGATTGACCGTGACCCGTCACGAAGACTGGCCCAACCTTGATTGCCGTACGAATCTGCTTCTCCTTCGCCGACAGGTTTGCCGCAATCGTGTAGACCCGCTGAATCTGATGGGGTGTTGCCTTTAGACTAGCTAATTTGCTCATATTGAACCGAACGATGCGGCCACGGTTGTGCCAAGCTGTTGGACAGTAGACGACGTAGAGGTAATGCCCAACCACGGCCATACTCTGCGGATCTCCCCAAGCCTCACCCCGATAGCCCGGTGTAGGCAGCAGGTACTTCGTGGTAAAGGTCACCGCGGATCCTTGGTCACTAGCAATCGTATTGGTTCCGTGAAGGTTGGCGGCCTGCGCATAGCTACTGGGTACCGTGACAAAATGAACTTGACTGTCATCGAGTGGCCGTAACTTAGCCGGCGTCACTAAGGCCGCCGCGTGTTGCCTCACAGTAGTCATGGCATGGGCTGGTACAGTTGCCGTGACGCCCCAGATAAGACTTACGAGTAACGCTCCCCATAAATGAATTTTTCGCATAATTCATTACCCCCCAATCTTTTCAGCCAGTATAAGGCGGCCAGAAAAAGCTGGGGTCTGAAACTATTTTTATTACTCATTCAACTTACTAGCTACCAACTGCGCTGGTTACCAGCTAAAATCTCGGGATTATGATTGCTGAGCAGATAGGCTTGACCATTGTGAGTGAATGCCAGGCCTTCAAACTCTCGCCGCGAGGCAAATTTATTCCAAGTCACATTTCCCTTGGTTAGGTGCCCCTTGCCATTCAATTTTTTCGCCGGCAACTTGGCAATAGAATCATCAGATACCAGATAGAGCTTGCCCGTGCGCGGATTATACCCCATACTTTGAACCCGCGTTCCAGGGCCGTGCTGTAAGACCTGATGGGTCAACCGAAACTTCACGTGACGACTCGAGACCCGGCCCTTATAAATATAGACGTGATGCGTGGTCGGTCGAGTCCAGAAGTAGGCGTTGCCGTACTTGTCAAACGTTAAGACATGGCCGCCTGCAACCGCAAAACGCCCGTGCTTTAACCGAAATCGAACCTGATGGACGGGCTTCAGCTGGCTACCACTGATTTGGCTGATATACCCATATTGACTGGTCGGGACTCGTGGCGCTTTTTCCTTATCGCACCACATATAGAGCTGATGATCATGCCAGTTATACGCCAAAGACTGTCCGTGTCCCGTCACAAATGCGGGGCCAACCTTGATGGCACGTCGAATAGCCTGTGACTGAGCCGTCCCCGTCTGATAGGTTTGCTGTACCTGTTGCGGCGTCACATGCAGCTTCTGTAGGACCGACAAGTCATACCGCACAAGACGGCCACGATTGTGCCAAGCCGTTGGACAGTACACCACGTAAAGATAGCGACCAGTGACTGCGATACTCTGTGGATTACCCCAGGCCTGATGCCGATAACCAGGATACGGCAACAAATAGTTTGTCTTAAAGGCAATGCTGGCTCCCCGCGTTTGCTTGATGACGTTGGCCCGATGAAGATTAGCCGCAGGACGATACTTCTTAGGGACCTGCACGTAATGCACGGCACTATCGTTGATGGTCCGGAGTCGCCCGACACTTAACGCGCTAGACTGCTGATGAACAACGTGATAGGCTAACGCGGGCGTACTCGACAGCAATCCCAACGTCCCCAATAAAAATCCCATGACAAAGAACCATGTGAAACTTTTCCAACTTGACATAAGAATCTCTTTTCCCCAAAGTAAGTATTCGAAAATAATCAACTGTCTTAAGTATAGGGCGTTGTCGCCAAAATTTCAGTATTTTCTCCGAAAAAAAACACGTGCCTTTAAATCAGCACGTGCGTGTTACTTTCTAAATTTAGTCAGCCTAGATAACTTCACGCTTGAATGGGTCCTTAGAAATTCCCTCGTCGAGAATATCCTTGCTCCATTCCTTAGCGGAGAACAAGCTGTGGTCGCGGTAGTTCCCACAACTGTATTTGTCAGTTCCTTGAACATCTTTCCATTCCGTATCAAATGCGATCCGGTGAAGGGCAGCCTTCAAAGCCTTGGCAACTTCTTCGGTGGATTGTTCACCCCAAGTGATCAAGTGGAACCCAGTTCGACAACCAAATGGTGAGCAGTCAATGACGCCATCCATTTCATCACGAAGGTAGCCTGCTAACAAGTGTTCAATCGTATGTAGTCCGGCCGTTGGAATTGCATTGGTGTTGGGTTGAACTAACCGTAAATCAAAATTCGAGATAACGTCACCCTTCGTCCCCGTTTCACGGGTAATTAAACGAACGTAAGGTGCCTTAACAGCGGTGTGATCTAACGTAAAACTTTCAACTTTTGCCATTATTGTGCCAACTCCCTTATTAAAAATATGTGTACTCCCTTACTGTACACCAACCGTCCAGGCAGTTGCTACTAATTTCCTACCCACAATTACTGAGATACGCGTTGCCTACTAATTCCCTTGCAGTTTTCTAAAGTTACCTAAGAAAATGACAAAACTGGGCGTTCCCTCCGCCATCGCCACCAAACCCGGCTATACTGGGTTGCGGATTAAGAGATTCAGGGGAGGAATCATCATGCAAAATACACCTTTACCACCACGTCATCGGACCTTCATGCCTCATCATCACCTACTAAGATGGCTACTTGTCATCTGTAGTCTCCTGGCAATCGGCGGTGGCATCTATGGATGGCGCGCTTGGCACGCGGCTCAAGCCACCTTTTCTCAGACCTATCGTGCCGATGGTCTCAAACCAACGAATACTGCTCTGACCAGCGGCAAACCCTTTGCCATCTTGCTATTAGGTACCGACACCGGGGCTCTGGGCCGTCATGACGTGGGACGAACCGATACCATGATCGTGGCGACCATCAACCCGAAAACGCAGACGGCCAAGCTGACTAGCATCCCCCGCGACACCCTCGTCAACATCTATGGGAGCCAACAGGACGAGGAAAAGATTAACGCCGCTTATCCCCTCTACGGCGCCAAGACGACCATCAAAACCGTGGAACACCTCGTCAACATTCCCATCAACTACTATGTTCTACTGAACATGGGCGGCCTGAAGAAAATGATTAACGCGGTGGGGGGAGTCTCCGTCGATCCCTTACTGACCTTTCACTACGAGCAAGCTAACGTGGTCAAGGGACACAAGATTCATCTGAACGGGGCCAGTGCCCTTGCCTACTCACGAATGCGCGATCAAGATCCGCTCGGTGATTACGGTCGACAGGCACGGCAACGACAGATCATTAAGGCTCTGGTCCTCAAGGAAGCCAGCATCAGCTCGCTGACCCGCTACCAATCCGTCCTAGACTCACTGAGTAGCAACCTCCAGACCAATCTGACCTTCAACGACCTCATGTGGTTGCGGGCCAAAGACGGCCACACCAGCCGCCACATCAAGTCCCAAACGCTCCAAGGTGAGAATGCCACGCTCAATGGTATCGACTACCAGATTGCACCACAGCGTGAAATCACCAAAGTCTCCGCAGGTCTTCGGCAAGCGTTGGGACTACCCACAACCCCTAGCTTTCAAACGGACGCCATCGATCCACTCGGCTTCTAAAAAAATTGGAACGCAGGGTGCTGACTGCCATCAATCACGTTTTGACTAACTAAAATACGCGTCTGAAGGCATTCTCGCAAATGCCTTCAGGCGCGTATTTCTAAAGTTTTATCAACTTGTCTAACAATAGCCAAGCTTAGCCTATGATTCTTCTGTCTTTTGTTGCCGCGCTCGCCAGATTCGCCAACCGATGATCAAGACGCTGACATCTCCCAGTAAGGTTCCTAGACCAATCAGAAAGTTACCGGCGCTCGTGACCATCAGGCCTGATGTCGCCGGTATCCGTGCAAGCAGTGCCAGTAACGTAGTGATCCACAAACTCCCTAACACGGCAGGTAACCACGCATTCGGATGCTGCCGATTCTGCCACCAAGCCAAACCGGTAACGACCACTGCAAAGACCAGCAAGGTAATACTCCCCCCAACCCGTGTCAGATACACGAGGCCGTGTGCCGGAATCGTTCGCGCTGCGATCCCCATCGCGGCCAACAGACCCACGACGATGACCAACCAGCCAATTAACCGGCCGCGTGCCGTAAAACGCTGTGTCAGCCAAAGACCCAATCCCATCGCTAGGAAGAAGAGCCCGTACTGCACGGCCACCAACAACATCTGTAGGGGTACCGCTGGTAAGATGACGACAGGTAGGATGGTGCCCAGCGTGAAGACCAATAGCGGTACCAAGGCGTCCCAAGTTTGCCACCAAGGACGCTGCTTGACCAATTTTCCCATGGCAATGGCCACCGTTGCCGGGCCACCACTCAGATAATCTTTGGCGGATTGACCAGCTTCTTGGGCGGCCAGAATCTCCGTTAAGAGGTCCGCCAAGTCCTGTTGTAATAATGTTTCATCAGCCGCATACTTTGGCTGTTCCCGTAAATGCCTGACCAGTTGACTCCAGTAGGCCTGATTAACCGTATTCAATTGCTCCTGCATCGCGGCATTTCGTTTGATAATCGTTGCAATTCGCGCCACGCTTGCCACTCCCTTCGAAAAAACATTCTGTTTCCATGATAGGGAAGTTTCCGGTAAAACACCACTGATTTCTATTGTTTACCGAAAATGCAGGCCACACCAGAGCCCACTAGCAGCCAGTAACAGCCCGCCACCAACACTCAGGCCTAAATACCCTAGTGCGGCACCAAAACGCCGCTGGTCGGCTAACATGACCAGTTCGTGGCTAAAGGTCGAAAAGGTTGTGAACCCGCCCAAAATACCGGTTCCCAGTAGAACGGCCGCGAGTTGCGTCATTTGCCAGCCTGTGACACCCCCCAACAGGAAACACCCCAGCCAGTTGATGACCAAGGTTGCCACTGGCCAGCGATTGCCGGTCCATCGCTGAATCAGCCGCGTCATGCCATAACGCCCCAGTGCACCAATCGCCGCACCAAGTCCGGCTACCGCAGCCATCATGACGTTTCCTCCACGGGAAAGGCCCACCAACGCCGAGCACTCCAGACGCCGCACCAACTCAACAATAAACCACCAATCAGAGTAATACCCACATAGAGGCTGGCAGTTCCCCAGGACTGTTGTGCCAAGAGGCGCTCCAGGTCCAGACTAAACGTCGAGAAGGTCGTAAACGCCCCAAGACCACCAACACCCACGCCAACAGTCACAGCACTGGGCCACTTGGCCGTCACTGTCTCCGCGTGAGATAACCAGGCTAGCAAGCCACTTCCTAGTAAGTTGACTAGAACCGTCGCCCAGGGAAAGCCAGCCGTGACGGGTAGCAGGGTGCCTAGCAGGTACCGTCCGCTGCCGCCGATGAACGCACACACGACAATTGCAAAAATATTGGCCATAAATTTGGGTCACCTCTCAAATAAGATCTCTCGATTATACCAAAAAAGCCGCCCCATTTGGCGACTTCTAGATCAATGTGTTTTAACGACTAAATCTAAGGCATCTTGTAGCTCGGCTTGCTGATCTTCATCGAGTTGGTTCTCTGTAATGCATTGCTTCACATTCTCGGCGACAACAACCCCCATCATTCGCTCCACACCGGAACGAACGGCAGCCAATTGGGTCAGGATATCCTTGCACTCCCGCCCCTCATCGACCATCTTTAAAATCCCTTGGAGTTGTCCATCAGCGCGCCGCAACCGGTTTTTGAGTTGGTTCGACGTCGTTTGAACCATTAAGCTGTCACCTCAGTAAGCTTTTCATCGATATACTTCTTCAAGGCTGATTTAGGATGGAACCCGACAACCTTTTCCGTCGGCATACCATTCTTAAAAATCACCAGTGAAGGAATACTCATGATGCCCAAAGACTGCGCAAGGTCCTGGTTCTTATCGACATCGAGGGAGGCAAACTTCACTTGATCCCCATAGGCCTTGTCAAGATCTTCTAAGACTGGCGTCTGCATCTTACATGGCCCACACCAATCGGCCCAAAAATCAACGACCGTCACGGCAGTATCGTCACCAATATGCTCAAAATCCTTGCTCGTAATTGCTTGCATGCTTCGCAACTCCTCTTCAAAATGAATTAATGGATTCAGTATACCCCCATAGGTATACTTTGGCTAGTCTTTTGCTTGCTTCCTAAAGAATTGCCAGGCCCACACGACTATCGCAAATCGCAAAAAAAGGCTCGGCGCACTCACGCCAAGCCTCGTTAGAATCGTTTTCTACAGTTAAACGCTTTCTGAATCTTCAGTCATCCCAGCTGTCAGCCGTGGATGGTTGTTACCACGCTTCGTTTCCTTTTCAACCGCCATCTGAGCCACAATGTTCAGATAATTAAATGGCGCATCGAAGTTCGGATTGAACAGCATGTCAATGAAAGCCAAGTCATCAATCGTGTTGCGGTTCTGGATCGCAATTGAAATAGCATTAGCCGACTGCGCAACCTCATGCTTACTCATAAATTGCGCGCCTAAGACCCGCCGATTCTCCCGGTTGTAAACCAGGTTAATGGTCAAATCATCAGTCGATGGCATATAATCCGGCCGCCAAGTTCCTTGGAAGGTCACTTGGTCGGCATCCATTCCAGCCTTCAAGGCGTGGTCAATCGTCAACCCAGTAGAAGCTAAAGTCCGGCCAAAGATCTGCATGGCTGACGTCGCTTGCGTCCCCATGTATTTCTGAATATTACCAAAAACGTTAATTCCGGCCAGCATCCCCTGCCGCACCGCGTTCGTGGCGAGTGGCGTGTAGGCAGGTTTACCCGTTGGATTAAAGTTAACGACACTGGCATCCCCACAGGCAAAAATGTCTGGGTTGGACGTCTGAACGTAATCGTTGATAATGATTGCGCCGTGCCGGTCCATGTCAACTTGGCCCCGCAGCAATTCAGTGTTTGGCACGAATCCGGTGCAGACAACGGCTAAGTCGGCCGTGAAGTCACCATTTGTGGATTCAATGACCAGTTGACCATTCTCATCCCCAGTAAACGAGGTGACCCGGCTGTTCAACATGACCTTAACGCCGTGATCTTTCAAGATACTAACAATATGATTGGAGAATTCTTTGTCAACGTAGTGATTTAAAATAATATCCCGTGACTGGATCAACTGGACATCGTGACCGGTCCGCGCGTAACTTTCAGCAAGTTCCGTTCCAATATAGCCAGCCCCAATAATCGCGATCCGCTTGTTATCTTTGGCTGCCTTATCGATGGCCACAGCTTGGTCATAGTTCTTACACATGAGAACTTTTTCTTCATCGATTCCGAAGATTGGTGGCACCGTCACAGTCGAGCCGGTGGCCATAATTAATTTATCATAAGTATCCGTAGAAACGTCCCCAGTGTCCATATCTACAATCTCAAGTGATTTGGTTTCTGAATCAATCTTAATAACGTTGCGGCGCGTCAAGACCTTTGCGCCGGCTTCAACTAGTGCTTCAGGTGAAGAATAGAACATATCTTCAAGATGCTTAACTTGACCATCGAGGAATAGAGAGATCCCGCAAGACAAGAACGAAACAGTTGTGTGTCGTTCGTAAATAGTCACTTCAGTTTCCGGATGATCCCGTAAAATCTGTAACGCTGCATTTGTACCAGCGTGTGTACTACCAACAATGATGACTTTCATGTTTACCCTCCTACATGAAAAACGATTCTAAAGATAGTCTACTTGAAAGTTAGCGAAAGATAAATGACTTCGTCTCGGGAAACAGGCAATATCAGCTAAAAGTCTCACATTTTAGAGAAAATGGCGGATAAAAGTGCAACTCGCACTCGTTTTATTACCATTTTTCTTATGCAGATATCATAATTTTCTATTTAAGTAAGCGCTGTTTCGCACCGGTATGTAAGTTCATTAGCCGTTCCCCTAATTTTAACGGTTTGTTCGGATTTTCCTTATCATCGATACCATAACTTATATCGCCCCTTTTTAAAATAAGCAAATTAAATCGCTTACCATAGAAATTTTGTCTTGGCCCAATTACCTTATCACCCTATAACTAAGGGACTTGTTGGGATTGACACGACGCCGGATTTCAAACACCCTACTAACGATTTTTGCGTATTTCTAGCCACTTGATTGCAATCGTCACATTTCACTTGCGAACAATCTACGCAGCGATTATGATAATCGTAGTTAGTTCGTGATACGTTCTGACCTTAAGCACTGTGATAGATGATAGGAATCACTGTCTATAGATGCACTCCCCCCAAAACAAGTGATTTATTAACAGATTCCTAAATAGGGTCCCGAGTAATCCGCATGTTACTCAGGACTTTTTCTATACAAAAAACGCGTGAGCCCTTTAGCTCACGCGTTTTGCTTTGACATATTGAAGTGCGCGTTGCCCCAAGAAGGGAATCGCCAGTAAGACAATGAACAACCAGGTGAAGTTGTTTCTAACGAATGGCGTATTACCGAAGAAGTAACCTACCGCACAGCAACTTCCAACCCACAGGAGGCTCCCCATGAGGTTATAGAAGCGAAACTGTCGCCAAGTCATCTCAGCCGTCCCCGCCATGATCGGCACGAACAACCCCACAAACGGGATAAACCGACCGACCAACATGGTCTGATCCTGATTGCGGTTAAAGGCTGCCGTCGCCTCTGCAACTTTCTGGCCAGGCAAGCGTTCGATCAGCTTATCCTGCGTATTGTGCCAACGCAACGTCGTCAGGTACTTAATCGCCGACCCTAGCGTGGCTGCCATAGTAAACATCAGGACGAGTAGCCAAATATTCAGGCGAGAACTCGGATCGGCCGAGATCGACCCCACCATAAACAGGAGCGATTGCCCCGGAATGAAGGAAAAGATCAGCATCCCCGATTCCAAGAAGATTAAGAAAAATAGTACAGGATAGATGCCTGTCCCCAGTTGATTCGTCAAGGGTACCAGCACACTTAATGGATGCCAGATCATATCCCAAATTTCCAATAAAAACGTCATACGGTAGCTCCCTTTGTCTTAACTTAAGTCAGGCCAGTGAGAATCCAAGACCCGCAAATTTTACAAATCATCTATTTTCGATGGGTCATTTATCAGGCGAACAATCGGATTATCGCTGCCTTATGTCACTATGCTTCGTCCAATCATCCGGACATTTAGCAGTCAGATCAGCCCTAAAAGTCATAAAGAGTTAGCACGATTACTATCCAGCCGACTTAATAGCTGTGCCATTCGCAATGGCTAGCGACTTTAATAACTGACTCTAAACAGTGAATGGTTGCCGCCACCATTATGATTGACATATGTGGCGTATAAATAATTAACAGGTGTTCACTCAAGCAATCTGCTGAAAAAATCTTGCCATTCAGAACGACTCGTCCTAACCATCCCACTCACCCGGCAACACGGTCTGCTCAAACCAGTAAGAGTGTCGCCATCCACCGTCGTTACTACTTGCTTCTCTATTATACGGATTATTCGGAGAAAGTCAGGCCTTTTAGCCCAAAATAAAAACGACCCACTCAGTTATCGGGGCCGCAAAACGTTGTCATTACTATCTTTAACGGCATGAAATTATTTTTGTGTGTGATGATTGTTTCAGTTATTTAATTTTTCAGTTGCTGATCAATAAACGGCCGAAAGTGTTGTGTCCCAACGGATAGCCCTATTATTAGTAAATTTATGGAACCAATCAATTGCACCTGAGAGGTCGAGGCGTTACACTACAAGCAAGTTAGTAACTACGGATGTTACTAGCTTGGTTGTACCAAATTCTTATTACTCTTTTTACGAGCAGCAAGTAGCACTCCCCCAAAGTATCTATATTCTGCTCGTATCCCCCCTCAAGCCGCGATAGCCTTAATATCGTGGCTTTTTTTGATCCCCGCTATCCCTAGACTAATCCAGCACCTGCACACCGACACCAATTAAGCCGGGACCCGTATGAACACCTAATGCCGGGGACACGTCGCCAGCATACCACTCCAAAACGTTGGGATGGGCGATCTTCAACTTTTCAAGGACTGTTGCCCGCAGCTCTGGATTCACCCCATCACAGACGGCAACGTTGACTCGCTTGGCATCGCCAATGGCTTCATCGACCAGTGCCAATAGCTTGGTAATCGTCCGTTTTTCACCGCGAACCTTGGCGATCGGATAATAGATACCTTCCGCGTCACAAGAAATAATAGGCTTCACGTTCAATAAAGTTCCAGCCATGCCGGCAACCTTGCCAATTCGACCGCCCGCTTGCAGATACTTTAAAGACGGCACGTAAAAGAAGACCTTGGTCTGGGTTGTCACCCGCTCCACCTCATCGACGATCTCTTGGAACGACTTTCCAGCAGAGCGCAGGGAAGCCGCGTAGATGGCCGCAAAGCCACTGCCGATTCCCACACTCCGGGTATTGACCACGTGAACCATCAAGTCCGTGTCAGCGGCCAACAGTTGCGTTTCCTGATAAGTTCCAGAGAGTCCTGCGGAAATGCAGACGGCGATGACGTGGGTGTAGCCGGACGCCTGAATCCGTTCGAGTGCTTCCATAATGTGTTTCCCAGTAGGACTCGCCGTTGTTGCCTTTTCAGTCTCCTGTCGCCGGTAGAATTCTGCCGGGGTAATCGTCACTCGATCCTCGTAAGCACGATCCCGAAAAATAACGTTCATTGGCATCAGGGCCATGTCTGTCGCTTCCAGAACTGCCGCTGGAACGTCAGAACATGAGTCTACTAAAATTGCAATTTTCTCTTGTGGCATGGGTGTTACCTCGTTTCTCCTAGTATCGTTCTTGGATAATAGTCGTTATTATAACGCAACTATCTAGTTTTGGGAACTAGGTCATCTACCGTTAGTTCCATATTTGCCCTTACTAAGCTGAAAATTTGCTTATGTGGGGCTAGCAGAAAAGTCGATTGGCATGTAACTTGAGTCATAGATGAAAAAATTTTTTTCCTGTTACCATTAAGTCGAAACTAATTCTGCCATTAGACCTATGCACACAACTAATCCTGGTTTCAATGAGTACGACTACTTTGAATAACACTTCACACAGTCAATCACTGCAACCATGAAACCGGCACCATGCCGTTGTGTCTCCTCCAAAGCACACGCTTCAGGGCCATTTTTACCCTGGCAAGAAAAAGGCTTCTACTTATATAAATATTTTTTTGGAGAACCAAAACTTTACCCCGGCAAGGTTGACATTGCGGCCAGATAGCCTATACTTACGTTTGGAAATGAAGTGAGTGATCGACATCAGTTTTCCGATTTTGCTCTTATTTGCACCATCTATTACTGGTTCCGACCACGTACTTACCAGGAAAGACAGAAGTCACTTGACTACCTGAATTTCTAAGCCAATAGAAAAGAGGGATTTTATGAAAAATCATGAAACCAACCCAAAGTCTAAGCACCATATGATTGGATCCACTGGCACAGACCAGAAGAGTCTTGACGAAGTCAATGGGACCGTTGAAGTACCGCAAAACGCGGGCTTCTGGAGAACCCTAATGGCCTATACAGGTCCCGGCGCCTTGATTGCCGTGGGCTATATGGACCCTGGGAACTGGATCACGTCAATCGCCGGTGGGGCACAATACAAATACGCCCTACTGACCGTTGTTCTATTATCCAGTCTGGTTGCCATGCTGTTGCAAGCCATGTCGGCACGGTTGGGGATTGTTACGGGTAAGGATCTCGCACAACTCACGCGAGAACGTACCGGTAAGAAGACCGGACTGTTCCTCTGGATTATCACTGAATTAGCTATTATGGCCACGGATGTCGCTGAAATTATCGGGTCCGCGATTGCCTTAAAATTATTATTCGGTTTCCCCTTAATTGTGGGTTTGATTATCACCGCAGCCGATGTTTTAATTCTGTTAGTCTTGATGAAGTTGGGCTTCCGTAAGATTGAGGCCATTGTGGCCACACTGGTTGCCGTTATCCTCTTCGTCTTCTTATACGAAGTCGTGCTCGCCAAGCCAGAAGTCACCCAGATGTTAGAAGGTTATATTCCTTCCAGCGCCATCGTAACCAACCATGGGATGCTCTACTTGACCTTAGGGATCGTTGGTGCGACGGTTATGCCCCATGATCTGTACCTGGGGTCATCAATCTCACAAACGCGAAACTTCGACCGCAACGACCGTAAGAGCGTGGCTAAGGCCATCAAGTTCACCACGATTGACTCCAACATTCAATTAACGATTGCATTTGTTGTCAACAGTCTTTTACTGATTCTGGGAGCTGCTCTGTTCTTCGGCAGCAACAGTAACTTGGGACACTTCGTCGACCTATTCAACGCCTTAAGCGACAATCAAGTCGTCGGCGCCATTGCCAGTCCAATTCTCAGTATGCTCTTTGCCTTAGCCCTGTTGGCTTCCGGGCAAAGTTCAACCATTACTGGGACACTGGCTGGACAGATCATCATGGAAGGATTCATCAACCTGAAGATGCCACTCTGGGCGCAGCGGTTGCTGACCCGGTTGCTCTCCGTGACGCCAGTTATCATCTTCGCCATCATCTACCATGGTAATGAAGCGAAGATTGAAGGATTGCTGACTTCCTCGCAGGTCTTCCTGAGTATTGCGTTACCATTTGCCATGATTCCACTGGTACTGTTCACCAGCAATAAGGACTTGATGGGCGAATTCGCCAACAGAACCTGGTCCAAGGTTTTGGGGTGGATCATTGCCGTCATCCTCATCATTCTAAACATTTACTTGATTCTAAACACTCTCGGCATTACTGCCTAGAACTGACACTCGACTTGCAAAGGTCGAGTGTTTTTTTGACTTCCTTTCCACCACCAGGTATAACTAGACTTATATCTCGGCGGGTGGACGATCCCCCCCGCTTCCTGCCACTACAGAATCGAGGCCTTCCGATGAAATCACACTTTCTAACCACCCTAACGACTCATTTGATGACGCCCGTCGTCGCTGACGCACCCGCTCTATTTGCGTTAATCGATCAAGACCGCGCCGAACTTTCGCGCTGGATGCCCCGTACTGCAAGCATTCAGTCCATTGCAGACGAGGCCGCCTTTCTGCTGAAATCACAAGAACGGATCGCTGCAAATCAATTCTGGTTGGCCGTCATCTGGGTTGGCTCACAACCTGCGGGGACCATCGACCTACACACCTTCAAGGACCGTCACGCTGAAATCGGCTACTGGCTCGGTCGTAACTTTCGCGGCAAGGGCATCATGACCCACGTCTTGGGCATCGTTGAAGATGTCGCATTCCGGCAGCTCGATCTCAATAAACTCGAACTCCTGATTGCAACGTCCAATACCGCCAGCCAGGCTGTAGCACATCGCCGTAATTTTCATCAAGATGGGATTCTGCGTGAACATCTCCTCACCGCAACGGGAGACTACAATGATGCTGTCATCTACTCTAAGTTAAGCCATGATGCCCACTGATGCTTGCAACTTTTTCGAGTTGACTTTCCCCACGAAGAGGCTTCTAATGGACAAAACTACCTAAACGAGGTCCTGCCCATGTCGACACATACGGTTTCTCAAACGATCCAATTAAGATCACCACAGCTGAGCGATGCATCGGCGTTACTCGCTTGCATAGATGCTGATCGCGAGTTTCTTTCGCAATGGCTGCCGTGGGTGGCAACCACCCGAACAGTGGCGGACGAAACCGCCTTCCTTAAATACTGCCAGGCTCGCATCGCCAACCAGCAACTCTGGCTGGCCGTGATTTGGGTGGCTGACCAACCAGCCGGGATGATTGACCTTCATGAATTCATGGATCACCATGCTGCGGTAGGCTACTGGCTCGATCGCACGCACCGCGGTCAGGGAATCATGACGCAATGCCTTGCCATCGTGGAGGCCATCGGGTTTAACACGCTTGATCTGCACAGCATCAATCTTCTTGCAGAGCCTGAAAATCATGCCAGTCGAGCTGTCGCTGAACACCGCGGCTTTCATCAGGATGGGGTTCTTCGTGAGCATATCCCCATAATCCAGGGGACTTACCGCGACGCTGTCATTTATTCAAAATTAGCTCATGAATTTATAGCAACGATAAAAGAGTAGGGCATAACACAAAGAGTGGCCCCTTCAGAATCTTTAGGTTCTGAAGGGACCACTCTTTATTTGTCTGATGATGATGCCATGATTTGAGTTGTGGAACAACTAGGCCCGTTGTCCACCATCGACCGTGAATTCTGCCCCGTTAGCGAACCCTGATTCGTCGCTACCCAGGTAGACACAGACTTCACCAATGTCCTGTGGCTTACCCAAATGGCCCACTGGTACCGTCTTCACGATGGCATCACGGGCGGCATCAGGAATAATCGCCGTGTCAATCCAACCGGGATGAACGGAGTTGACCCGGATATCGATACCACGTTGGGCCAGGTTCAGCGCCGTCGCGTGGCTTAACATCCGGCTCCCACCCTTACTTGCGGAATAAGCTGGGGCCAGTGGCAACCCAATTAAGCCCGCAACGGAAGAGACGTTGATAATGGATCCCTTGGCGTCGTTGGTCTTTTGCATGGCCTTGATACCGGCCTTTTCACCCAAGAAGTTCGCCGTCAAATTAATGTCGATGACCTTCTGCCAATCTTCCAGTGACAGGTCTTCAATGGCACTGTTGACGCCACCAATACCGGCGTTATTGACTAAGATATCCAGTTTGCCAAATTTGGCAAGCGTGGCATCGATAACCTTTTGCCAATCTGCTTCCTTGGCCACATCTTGTTGGACGAAGAGACTCACGTCGTCCCCAAACTTTTCAACGGCGGCATGCCCGCCATCAACGTTATGGTTAGCGGTAACCACGACCTTGGCACCCTCCCGAACGTAGCATTCAGCGATACCTAAGCCGATCCCAGCAACCCCGCCGGTAATAATCGCAACTTTACCTTTTAAACGATCTGTCATCTTAAATCATCCTTTCACCATTTTCTATTGTTCAGAATATCACATTACGTGGCTCGAGGAAAATGTTTTGTCTGAATAATTATGCCCATTCAGTGATTCACTAACAGAGTCTCTGCCAATTCACTTCCGCCGCACATTTTAGCAGGCAGCACCCGGCGACACGAAAAGGGAACGTGACACTCGTCACGCCCCCCCTACTTGGCTTGCATTAAAATTTATGTGGCAAGACCAGCCCACCAAACTCGTTTTCGTTTGGCCGTTCGCGTTTAACCACTAACTCCTGATTAACGAAGCTAGAAATACCGGTATGACCCAGTTCCCGACCAAAACCAGACTTCTTCACACCACCGAATTCCAATTCTGGTAGCGAACTGAAGAAGGTGTTAACGAAGACCATACCCGTTTCAATCTGCGAAGCCAACTCAGCACCATATTCGGCACTACCGGCAAAGACGATTCCACCCAAACCATAATCGGAATCGTTTGCCAGTGCTACAGCTTCGGCGTCATCCTTAACCTTGTAGACCTGAGCCACGGGACCAAACATTTCCTTGCCATACGCCGGATTATCCTTGGTGATATCCGTCAAGATCGTTGGCATGAAGAACTGTCCCTCATCAGCGATCGGCTCGTGGACATAGTAAGCCGTTGCGCCACCAGCCAAGGCTGTGTCAACCTGAGTCTGGAGATGCTCCTTAGCCTTCTTAGAGTTCATCGGTGCCAGTGTGGTTGCTGGGTCCATCGGATCGCCCATCTTCACACTAGAAAAAGCATTCTTCAACGCTGTCAGCAGTTCATCGTAGTTATTTTCGGTGACAATGAATCGCTTGGAAGACGTGCAGACTTGCCCTGCATTGTAGAGTCGCGCTCGTGGTGCAATCGCCGTCACATCAGCCATATTGGCGTCGTGAGCTACGATAAAGGCATCGGTCCCGCCGAGCTCCATCGTGTTCTTCTTTAAATACTTGCCAGCAACTTCGGCAACTGCAACCCCACCACGTTCCGAACCGGTCAAAGCGACCCCTTGAACCCGCTTGTCGGCGACCACCTGGGAGACTTGGTCGTAGGACAGGAAGAGGTTGGTCAATGCGCCATCGGGAGCACCAGCTCGCCGTACAGCGTCTTCAAAGGCCAATGCCGAAGCTGGTGTGATTGCAGCATGTTTGAAGACAATGGGATCGCCGACCGCAAAATTGGGCGCGAAGATCCGCATCATTTGGTAGTATGGGAAGTTCCACGGCTCTACGGCCATCAGGACACCCAATGGATGATTTTCCAGCTGCGCTTCACCGGCAATCGTATCAATAGCCCGTGGCTTCAAGAGTTCTTCAGCGTGATCCGCGTAGTACTCCGCAATCTGGGCACACAGCAACACCTCACCCTGCGCCTCCACAAAAAGTTTACCCATGTCGACCGTCAAAACTTTAGCCAAACTGTCCGTCTCGTCTCTGAAGAGCTTAGCCAACTTACGTAGCACTGGAATTCGGGTGGCTACTGGATCATTGCGCCACTTTTTATACAACGCTTGTGCCTTAGCGAGGCTCTCTTCCACGTACTGTGGTGTTGCATCATCATAAGTTTTAACAACCTCATTGGTATAAGGATTGGTCGTTTGATAAGCCATAATGTTCGTCCTCCTGTCGGAATTCTTCACATTCACAATGTAACCCTTTACAAAGCACACTATACCCGCATAACTGGTTAAATACCAGCAGTTAGATTGTGATAGTTCCGACATGTTTTGCTTGTGAATTTACAAATTTATTTTGTCACTTCACAATTGACAGTTTTAGACTGAGTCCCCTTCATCTTGTGCACAAAAAAATATGAAAGCGGGTTCCCTCTCGGCAGGACAAAAAAATGGATGACCCAGACTGACCGAATCCAGTCTGCATCATCCATTTTAGCCTTACACTTTAACTTAACTTCCAACGGTCTAGAATCCCGTTGAACAGACGGTTAGCCGTCGTCATTTGATCGAGGACCGTCCGGGGACTTGCGGTAAAGTTATCGTTCGCCCACTTATTAATAATTCCCAACGCGCCAGCGGCAATGAACTCTGCCGACGTGTCGATCACGTCTTCCTTTAAGTAACGATACTCGGGCATTGCGTGGAGCAAAATTGACAATCGTGAAGCCACAAACTCATTCATGGATTGACGCCAAACGCCATCATCATAAGGATAAGCGTTCAGGAAAATCTTAGAATTATCAGCGATTCGCTCCAGCAATTGAATCGTTGCTGGTCGCCAGTTCTCTAAGGTCAGAGATACGGGTTGTTCATGACGCGGTGCTTCGACGATAAAATGTTGGTAGACAAAAGTCAGCAACTCATATTTATCGGCAAAATAGTAATAGAACGTCTTTCGATGAACTTCCGCCTCGTCCGCAATCTCACGGACCGTAATCTTATCAAACGTGTTGTGGTTCAACAACGAAGCCAAGGCCTCCGCAATTCGCTCCTTAGTTTCCGATGCAGCCATCGTGATACCTCCAATCATTCACACAACATTTTATTTCATGTTTTGTGCGGTACTAGCATTCCCCCCCTGGAAGCTAGTAACCTTAACTAACATCCCAAGCTGACTAAAATTATACGCGTCTTCTAGTGAGAAGAAACCCTTTTCGCGAAAAAATGTCAGATCCTTACTACAGTAGTTACACCTATCAACAATGCTTCCAATTTAGTTTTTGGACAGACTTGATTATAGCATATCTACCGGTACATTGTACGATACTTTTGTGCACAACAGGTAAGAAACCCGTAAATTCCCTGTAAAATGCCTAATTTTTTTCGAGAACTACCCGCTCAGTCGCCATCGCTAGGCTTCCCTCAAGTCGCAACAGTGATTTTTTCCGAGTCAGTCCACCGGCGTAACCAACTAAATCGCCGGTTTGCCCGACAATTCGATGACACGGAATGACTAGACTAATCGGGTTGTGACCGACCGCATTGCCCATAGCGCGGGCTCCGGGATTGTGACCGATTATTGGGGTCACTAGTGTTGCTAATTCACTATAAGTTCGAACCTCACCATATGGAATTGTTCGTAACACTGACCAAACTGCCTGACGAAGCACTGTTCCAGTCGGTTGAACCGGAAAATCCACCACTGGCCGTTGCCCGGCAAAGTAGGCCGTCAGCCAATCCGCCAATTGTCTGAAGACCGGCGCATCTCCCCGTGGTGTTTCAATTGGCATCGTACTCCCGTAATAACGTTGATCGGTGAACCACAGGCCAGTAATGGCCGTACCATCACTGGCAACTGTAATCGTTCCCAATGGCGTCGTGAGTTGTTTCTGTCGCATCAGTCATCACCCTTTTTGCTCATTTTAGCATTAAAAAAGCGGGTAGGCCAACATTGCCTACTCACTTCTTTAAAGTTGTTCATTTTTTAGTGGTACAGATCGAACCGGCCCTTGCTGAAAACGGTCCCCAGGTGGGCACTTTCCAAGATTGAACGGTCGGTAATGACTTTCTTCAATGCGGATGCCGGATAACCCTTGACCTTTCGCTTATTGCTAAAGATTTCGCCAATCCCATCTCGGTCACTCAGTGAAGCAACCGTACCGACTGACTTGTAGACGAATGGCCGCGTCTCATGACCACGTAGCTGCAGACCAATGTTCTTTGCCGCCTGGGCCCCAGCAGCCAACGCAATCTGGGCCGTCGTTGGATAAGGACGGTCACTGTCAGCGTCCATCACAGCCGCAACATCACCAACAACATAAACTTCGGGGTGGCCCTCAATTGATAAGTCATCCTTGACTACAACCCGATTCCGACGCTGGTCAAAACCGGAATCCGCAATAACATGGGAACCGCTCACCCCGACTGTCCAAACAATGGTATTAGCTAGTTGTTCGTGTTCCTCATCGTTACCGTCCGTATAGACCACGGCACCCGGCTTGATTTCCTTAATGTTCGAACCTAACTTCATTTCCACATCGTGCTTGGCCATGAAGCGCATGGCATACTCTGCCAAAGACTTATCAAACATCGGCAGAATAGCTGGCGACCGTTCCAGGCAAACCAGCTTAATTTCCGGAGTATTATAGCGTGTCTGAAGCTTTGGCAGAGACTGCGTCAATTCACCCAACAGTTCGATGCCGGTGAAGCCAGCCCCACAGACAGCCACTGTCAGATCGTTAGGGTCTTTAGTCTGCGCGTAACCCTTTACCTTATCCTCAATGTGCCGGTACACGGCCTCAGAAGTCTTCAGGTCATCCATCGGCAACGCATTCTCTTCAGCACCCTTGAGGCCAAAGGTTTCGGTCTGGAAGCCCAGTGCCAAGACTAAGTAATCATACGTGATTGGCTCGTGGTCTTTCAAGGTTACTTGCTTCTGGTCCACATCCACATTAGTCACGGTGTCTTGGATAAAGTTAACCCGACTACTGATTACATCGTTGATCTCATAGGTAATCCGCTCGGGCGCAATCGTCCCAGCCGCTACCTCGTGGAGATTGGTCTTTTCTGCATGGGTTCCTGTCTTGTCGACCAAAATAATCTTATCATCACTCGGAACCTCACGTTGTAAAAATTTAATAGCCCGCATGCCTGCATAGCCACCGCCTAGAACTAAAACCGTTGCCATTGTAAACGACCCCTTTTCTACTGTAGTTTCCCAATTCACGATTAGCTCGTTAACACTTTCGTTGATTAAACCGGTTACATTTTCAACCAACCATCACTCCCCCCGGAGGAATCGGTGGGTGAACTAACCAATCAGGGATGATTTACCTCTATTATACGAGTTATCATGCGAAAAGCTATTGATAACGGTTAGCAATTTCCTTCACAATCTTCCAACCGGCTACAACGAACGGCATTTATTGTCGGTGCTGTTAATCATGGCCACAATCCGTGACTGATATTTCCAATTAACGAGTCGTTTTAGCTGAAACTTCCCCTCAAAACCTTTATGGTAGAGGTTAGTTAAGTGAACGAGACTTAGGAGGTATTTGGAATGACAACATTGATTATTGGGGCTCACGGCCACGTGGGGCAGCACATTGTTAAGCAACTCGCAGCAACGGGTGAAACGGTGTATGCTGGCATCCGCTCTGCCACTCAGGCCGACAACATTACGGCCTTAGGCGGCCAACCACGAATCGTCGATCTGATGGGCACGGCTGACGCGATGGTGCCAGCAATGGCCGGCGTCGATACGGTCGTCTTCTCTGCCGGTTCCGGGGGAAGTACCGGAGACGATATGACGCTGAATATCGACCTTGATGGGGCTATCAAGTCCATGATTGCTACCGAAGAGGCTGGTATCAAGCGTTTCATCATCGTTAGTGCGCTGGGGACAGACGATCGAACCTTCTGGGATAAATCCGGCATTCGGCCCTACTATGTGGCCAAGTACTATGCTGACCAGTGGTTACGTCACCGAACTGACTTGGACTACACTATTGTGCGGCCAGGCATCCTAACCAACGATGCACCAACCGGTAAGATTACCTTAGACACGGCCAATAGCGATAACAAATCCATTAGCCGAGAAGATGTTGCTGCGGCGGTTGTGGCCGTGGTCAAGCATCCCTTGCCTAAGCAAACGATTGAATTGGTAAATGGTGACACGGCAATTACTGCGGCTGTTGCAGCCGTGAAGTAACAATTATTTTACGTTAACTAGTCAAGGCTGTCCTTGGACGTTCACAACAAGGTGAACGCCCGAGGAGAGTCTTTACTTTTTCCCCAAGACAAGGAAAATTTTTGTTGATGTCTCAACAACTGGTATTGCCCCCTCGTTCAATTCTATCCAATTATGTCGGGAATGGTATGCAACTGTCTCTAGTCTCAATACATTCTGAAGTTTAAGAGTCAAAATGCACGCAGAAAGGCCCAGTTAATAGAGATTTAATCCACAAAATTAATTGGGGATTTTCGAACTGCCAACGTTAGTCCACGATGGTTGGCCACTGTCTACGCAGGCGCGAGTGAGCCAAATTTAGACTCAGCCGTGGGATTTTCCAAGCGGCTTAACTTGGAAAATGGCGACTTTGAAACGCGGGTTGGGCGGTTCAAAGCAAGCTGGCAGACCGCTTCTCAGGCTGGCGGCATCCTTCCCACAGCGTTCCAGCCTAAATTTGGTGAACGGTGAGCCGGCTGTTTTAGACAATGTAACCAACATTTCTTTTGACGCCATCTAAAAAGCCAGCCGCGCTCACTGGCACCACTGGCAACTTAGCTTCTATATCTACTGATTCATTATAGGGGCATGACGCCCAAGCGATTGGTTCAATTTTGTTTGGAGGAATTTAGACAATCACTAGACATTCGCTTTACTTCAATTGGCTGTCGCTGTGCTTTTGATCAAGGTTTAAGGCACTGGCATCAACCACCGTCTGAACTTGGTTAGCAACCTGTTTCGTGGTCACCCGCTTTAAGTGGATCTTCATGGGTTGAATCGTGGCAGCTGGCCGGGAGTCCAATTGCACCGTCGTCCGGATAGCGGGAGTTGCTGTACTGGTCGTTGTCACCGTGGCAGCGGAAGCACCCGCGGATGTTGCTAACAAGGTCGTTACAGTCATGGCACCCAGCATTACTTTAGTCATCATTGATTTAATTTTAGTCATTTTAACCACTCCTCAGTTAGTTGTTTTGGCTTATCGCTTTCGATGTATTAGTTATACCATCCGGCCAGGCCATTAATCTTTAAGCTTCGTTAAGGTTAAAATATGAATTTCTTATTTTTGCCACAGCATCGTGTGGTATCATGCCTATAAACCACGTCACAGCAAGGAGTATCGCTTAAATATGAAAAATAAAATTCTACTAGTCGAGGACGAAGAAGGCCTCGCGAGTTACGTTGCTAAGGAACTGACCTTTGAAGATTTTGACGTCTTGACCGCGGCCGATGGAGAAGCCGCCTGGGAGACTTATCAGGAAGAAAAAGACGATCTCCTTTTAATTCTTCTGGACTGGATGTTACCGAAGATGGATGGTATGCAAGTATTACGCCGGATTCGGAAGCATGACGATCTGCCCGTCATTATGATGACGGCCCGCGATTACCTCGGCGATAAGGTCACCGGTCTCGACACCGGTGCCGATGATTACATCACGAAGCCATTTGAGATAGAAGAACTGTTGGCCCGCATTCGGGTGATTCAACGTCGGACCGCTCACCAGAGTGGCCTCGATCAGACCTATCACCTGCAGGACCTGACGCTGGTTACCAAGACCCGCCAAGTCGATCGCGGCGGGGAAACCATTCAGCTGACCCAACGTGAATACGATCTGCTACTTTTTCTCTTACAACATCCAGGTCAAGTCTTTACCCGTGATGAACTCCTCGACAACGTCTGGGGTGTCGACTTCCTCGGCCAACAGAACGTAGTCGATGTCTACATCGGTTATTTGCGCAATAAAATTGACGTTGGTGACGCTCCCCACCTGTTCCACACAATTCGGGGCGTCGGCTACAGTCTTAAAGAGGATGATGATAATGCCGGTTAAACAACCCCGGACTTACGCGGATATTATTCGCCATTCATTTACCAGTCTGCTCGTGACGATTGGAATCGTCATCGGGCTAACCGTTAGTGTAACTCTGGTCGTGGATCAACTGATCCGCGCACAGAACCAGGCTGCCCAGCTGAGCGCCAGTCTTCAGACATCGCAGGTCACGAACTTTCAAGACTGGCTAGCCATTAATCGCTCAAGTGGGCTCAACTCTCACAACACGTTTGTCTTCATCAAGAACGCAAACGGGTCGACCACTTCACTACTCCCCCACGGCAGTACACTGGCTAACGCCAACACTTGGTCTGTCCCCTTTACCCACTTGACTTACTTCAAGGGCTGGGGACTCTTTTTCGCAGAAACACTAAAGACTGGCGGACGCACGTATCACCTTTACATTGGCATGCACGTCCTGGTCGGCAACCTCCACGTGTTGATTGCTGTATTGATCATTGCCATCGGCTTTAGCCTCCTAATTGGTCTCTTCTTCGTACGGCGACTGGCTAAACGCATCAGTGAACCCACGATTCAACTCGCGCAAGCAGCGCAACAGGCTGCGGCCAATCCCGAAATGACGCAGGCCGAACTTCCCCAGCCGCAGGAACCCGTTGAGATTGCACAGCTGGCTAAAGATTTCAATCAGTTATTGGCATCCCAGAACGGTCGGTTACAGCGTGAACGGCAGTTTATCTCCGATGCCTCTCACGAACTACGGACCCCTATCGCGACGATTCGAGGTAACCTCAAATTGATCGAACGCCGCGGGGATCAGCATCCCGAGATCATCCCCGAATCGCTGGGTTTCATTGACCAGGAGTCGTTGCGTATGCAGCATTTAATCGAAAATCTTCTGCACTTGTCACGGGCTGACCGCGCCGAAGTGGCCCTGCAGCCACTAGACATCGCGCAGCTGACTCAGGGCGTCGTGACCCATTACCAGCCACTCGTGACGCAGCCACTGACCTTCGTCGGGCCTGATGAACCGGTAATGGCCCTGGGTGACACCGATATGCTTCATCAGATATTGACGGCGCTTTTGGATAACGCACACAAGTACTCGCCTGCTGATCAGCCAATAGTTGTGACTGTTGCACAAACGCATAGTCAGGTCACGTTGAGCGTCGCTGATCAGGGTGCCGGCATTCCAGCGGCCGACCGCGACCATATCTTCGAACGATTCTACCGGGTCGACGCCTCTCGTTCCAACAAGATTGAGGGAAGTGGCCTAGGCTTAGCCATTGTGTCACAGCTGGTTCAACTTAACCAAGGGACAATTACTGTAAACGACAATCCCCCCCATGGCACCAAGTTCACCGTGACCTTGCAGACCGATTAAAAACAAAATCATTTCAAAATTCAATTTTCTTAATGGTGAAATTTCAAATCGCACCGAAAGTCCGTTTCTCAGACTGAAAGCGGCCCCCCCTGACAGGCAGCATCTATTGCAGCTACAGGCAACAATCGCTCATCAATCGGAAAACTAAGAAATTCTCAGACAAAACTTAACTTAAAACAAGGACTTTCGCTACCTTTTCCAGGTATACTGGGTTCATCAAGTGAAAGGAAGCGGACAATTATGCTGATTGATGACAACCCAAAGATTAAAACGATTACTCCCGCCCAGATTACGAAGGTGTTCTATCCTTACGTCATCGCCAAGACGGAAGCCGGGAGTTACGTCAACATTAAGTTAAGCGACCAGGAACGCAAGGATCCCCTCTTTTGGGAATCGATTGCGAACATTGCGAAAGCCAAGCTGTGGGTCCCAATTGGGGAAAAGTTCCACCAATTATTGGCCTACGACTGGACGTACTCGGCTGCCTACTAAGGCCGACCTGTCGAGCTCAGCCACAATAATTCAATTCTAAAAAAAATATAAAATGATGCGACTGCGTTTAACCGTTACAGTGAGAACGGCACCAGCCGCATTTTTTTCTATTGCTGAAGGTTCAAAGCGAGCTGGTAGACCGCTTCTCAGGCTAGCAGCGTCCCTCCCCACAGCATTCCAGCCTAAATTTGGTAACGGTAAGCCGGCTGTTTTAGGCGACTACCTTTCAGCCTTAGATGGCGACACAAAATAACCCCAGGTCGAACGTCCATTCGTTGACCTGGGGTTATTTTTCTGTCAGAA
Organism: Levilactobacillus muriae; assembly: GCF_045862015.1. NCBI lineage: Bacteria > Bacillati > Bacillota > Bacilli > Lactobacillales > Lactobacillaceae > Levilactobacillus > Levilactobacillus muriae. The sequence goes on along the minus strand of NZ_BAAFRU010000001.1, from coordinate 99,272 downwards.
TCGGAAAATATTTTCCGATTCAAGCATAACTGTCAAATTTTCCGGAGAAACCCTGTAGGCTTACCGTGGCATTGGCTTACGAAGGATCTCAGCTTTTTTCCGTAACTGGGCACGCGTCTGGCTGACCAGAATATCGGTTGGGTGGGCAATGCGACCGTCCAGAGAACCCCCAAAACTTGCCACACAGAAGCTGACAAATCCCCAAGCTGACGGTGACCAGTACCCAAAGTAGGGGGCTACCGCCGCCATCATGATGAAGAAGCCGATGCTAATCAGGCCACCAAATCCTTGGCGCCCAAACCGATTAAAATATGGATATTGCCGAGTAAAGAGATAGTCGACAAGTAGAATCGCAACCATCGTGCCCATCGCAATGTGTTTGACAGACACTTGATTGATAAAAATCACGGGACTCATCATTAGCATCAACATCATTAGAAACCAAAATGAATGAAAACCATACCGCCAGTCATACCGCATTCCGGTCGCCTCACTTTCAATCAACACAATCACATCTTCATTAAGTGAAGTGTAGCATGGGGTTAATAAAATAAGGTTAACTCGCGGTCGCTATGGTAAAGCCAATAGCAATACTAACGTGTGCGTGTTGGACGGGATAGCTTGAAAGCCATTAGCATACTCAACAGTGCCAGAGCACCCGTGACGACCAGTACCAGTAAGGCCCACTGTGACCCCACCGCCGTCTTTACACCAGTACTCCCCTGACCACTCGCCTGACTGGCGGAGATGATCATGGAAACAACGGCGGTTCCCAGAGCACCTGCAAACTGTTGCATTGCGTTCATGAGGGCATTCCCATCGGCCTTCAAGTCACCACGTAATTGTTTCAGACCGGCTGTCATGATGTTGCCAAACGCTGTCCCGATACCGATCATGTAGGCAATATAGAGACTCAAGACAGCCCAGACTGGCAATTGACGAGCGAAGGCAGTCAACAAGATCAAGGTTACGGTCACGATACTCAGCCCCAAAACAATTGGTTTTTTCGCACCGAAACGATCGAGAATCTGACCCCCGATCGGTGAAAATGCGGCACCAATCACAGCTCCCGGTAAGACGACTAAGCCGGCAATGAAAGCGGTTTGTTTGTCGACCAATTGTAGGTAATTTGGCAGGATAAAGGACAGTCCTAACGCCGTCGTTTGTAATAAGAAAAACGCCGCCAAATGCCAAGCAAACGCGGAATTTTTCACCGTGTCTAAATTGATCAACGGATGTTCCACGTGATTGGACCGGAACACAAAACCTAACAGGCCAAAAATACCAACGATCCAAGCCCCCAGGACGGACCAGCTCAGCAATGGCTGGCTACCCAGCGAGCTGAAGCCGTAGATCAAACCACCCAAGGTTGCAATGACCGCCAACATACTCAGCATATCAAACCGTTCGTGGCTGATAGGTGAGACCTGTTGAATGGTCTTGAGTCCCACGAAAAATGACACAATCAGGAACGGCAACAGAATCCAGAAGATATACCGCCAGTTTAGACTGGTCACGAGGATTCCCCCGTACGTCGGCCCAATCGCTGGTCCAACAGCGGTAATCAACGTGCCCACACCCGTCATCATGCCAATACGGCTCAGTGGCACCTGTTCCAAGATAATATTAAACATCAGTGGTAACGCAATCCCCGTTCCAACCGCTTGAATTGCCCGGCCAACCAATAACCAGACAAATGCTGGTGCAAGGGCATCGACCAGTAATCCTGTGATGAAAAGCAAGTTTGCGGCCACGAAGAGTTGTCTCATTTTAAAGCGCCGTTTCAGAAACGATGAAATGGGGACGATACAGGCCACAATTAGGAGGTACAAAGTGGTCATCCACTGCACCGTTCCGGTCGTCACCCCAAACTGTTTCATCAATGTTGGAAATGTGATGTTCATTGCCGTTTCAATGATGACCCCACTCAGAGACATCAGCCCCGTTGCCAGGACAGCACCGATTACACGTGGTTCAATTTTTTCTGTTGCCATTCACTTACTCCCTCTCTGACGGGGCCTTGCCCCACTGCGTCACGTTTTCTAAGGCGTGGCGGAAGGCCATTGCCTCCCGCTCTGTCAAGCCAGCCACCATTCGGGTATCCTGTTGTGCCAAGTGTGCCGTCACGATGGGCACTAGCCGGTCTCCCTGTAATGTTAACCTAAGCTGCCGCTTACGACTGTCGTTGGTTGCCACGATACGGGTCACCAAGCCATGTTCCACCATCCGCTTGATTAAGATGGACGCCGTGGAACGTTGTACGTGAAATTCCCGTTCCACGTCAACTTGAAAGGTGTCGACAGCCCCACGACGACTGAGAAAGTCGATGACTGACATCTGCATCCCCGTTAACCCATATGGCCGCGCAAACTCGTTCATTTCAAAGTTCATTTGGTGCTCGGCATCTCGCAGCCAAGCGCCCAATCTCCTGTCGGGCAATTGAATCATCCTTCCTTTGTTAGTCAGCTAACAATTTTAATCTGGTTGACCAACAATTGCAAGTCACCTTTCGGAAAATGGCGACTTTGAAACGCGGGTTGGGCGGATCAAGCGAGCTGGCAGACCGCTTCTCAGGCTGATAGCGTCCTACCCACAGCGTTTCAGCCTAAATTTGGCGAACGGTAAGCCGGCTGGTTTAGGCGACGTTGCCTAATTGTAGTCTCAGTATCGTTGTTGCAACAGTCATAATTCGTATTTTAGACCTTGCAACCTTCAGTAATCACAAAAAAAGTCGTTCCCAATCAACGACTGATTTGGAACGACTTACAATTTTAAAGTTTTCAATTAAAGGTTATCGCCCTTAGCACGTAGCAACTCCCCTAAAGCAGGTTGTTGCTGAACGTCAATGTGATTTTCCTTAGCATAAGCATCGACGGTCTCTTGCCCATAGAGCTTGGCGTCAAGGGGCATAAAGGCCGTCCCAATTGGGTCATCGTTCTTGATGACGGCGTTGACCACAATTGGTTTCTTGTTGCCCTTTGCTTGCAAGTCCTTGATTTGGTCGAAGACCTTTTCGACTTCGGCATTGTTGGTCACAGTAAAACCAATACCGCCTAAGCCCTCGGCAACCTTTGCCCAGTCGGCATCGGTCAGATCAACCCCATACAGGTGTTGTTTCGTGTCGACTTGTTCGCGGTAAATGAACCCGAAACGCCGGTTACTGAAGACGACGTTGATAACGGGCAACTCGTAACGGGCTTCTGTAATAATATCGGGAGCAACCATCGCAAATCCACCATCTCCGGAGAACGACCAAGCTTGACCATCTGGAACACTCAAAGCCCCAGCCATTCCAGCGGGTAGCCCGTAGCCCATCGTGGCAAACAGTCCAGACAGGACGAAACGTTGCTGCTTGTTCATGGGTAAGCCTCGAACGGACCATTCCGAAACGTTCCCCGTGTCGACCCCGTAAGTATCCTTAGGACCTACCATGGAAGCGACCTTCTTTGTCACGGCTTCCGGTGCTAAGCCATTGGTGTCATCATCAGCTAATTGAGACAACCACTTGTTCCAATTCTGCTTGTTGCGCCGGTTAGCCTTGAGCCAGTCTGTTTCAGGCGACGTTTCACCCGTGGCAATCATGGCTTGTAGGTAACTCTTGGCATCACTGATCACAGCGTAGTCAACGGGCACCATCTTCCCAATATCAAAGGAATTATCGTTAACTTGGATAATCTTGATATTCTTTGGCCAGAACTGGGCAAATGGAAACTCGGATCCCAAGAACAGAATTAGATCAGTGTGTTGAAGCGCTTCGAATCCGGATTTAGAACCCAAGCGGCCAAACGTCCCAATAGCGTTTGGATAGTCGGTTGGAATCACTCCCGTGGCTGGAACGGTATTGATAACGGGGATGCTGAACTGCTCGCTAAACTTCACCAGCTCATCACGAGCACCCAGGAGGCCCCGACCGGCATAGATCAAGGGGTGCTTAGCAGCCTTCAACAGCTCTAATGTTGCCGTCACGGCCTTAGGATCAATCGTTTGTGTAAACGTATTGGAAACGGTGTTCGGCGTCTTAACTGGCTCGTAGTCGATTTCGGTCGATGACAGATCTTCAGGAATGATAACAACAGCTGGTCCCTTTTGCCGGTATGCTTCCCGGATCGCCTGATTGACAACATAAGGGAGCTGTTCCGCGGTCGTTGCCGTCCGATTATAAACAGCAACATCGGCGAACATTGGCGTTTCATCCATTTCTTGGAAGTAATTGGTGTTCATCGTCGCCGTTGGCACTTGTCCAACCAGCGCCAACATTGGCACGTGATCCATCTTAGCATCGTAAAGCCCGTTGATCAGGTGAGTCGCACCAGGACCAGCGGAACCAAAGGCAACACCGACTTTGCCGGTATACTTAGCGTCGGCAGCCGCAGCTAATGCCCCGACCTCTTCGTGCCGTACCTGAATATATTGAATCTTATCCTTTTCTAAGTACAAGCCTTCAACGGTATGATTAATCGATCCCCCAGGAATCCCGTACAAGTGATCGACACCCCATGCTTCCAAAACTTTTACCAATGCTTGACCCGCAATCATCTTTGTCATTTGAATCGCGCTCCTTTGATGAGGTGTCGCCAAAGAAAAGCACCCCGAAATCATTGATTGGTAACATCATAGTCCGTTTCAAGATGAAATACCAGCATTTCTGCTTACTTTTTGTTAGTGAAAACAATCACTTATGCCGTTGACTGAACAACCACCGATCATTGCCGTCCTATCAGCAAATAAAGCGCATTCACAAGATTACAAAATCATGAGATTCCACGAAACCTAACAAGCAGATTGGGCCGCCCTTGTTCTTGGAAAACCTTTCGCCGTTAACCACATCCTCAACTGCTACTTTCACGCAAAAAAAACTCCCACACGAGATGGGAGCTGAAATGGTTCAGTATTTTTTACCAGAAATGCCGGTGTTTTAGCATCAGCGCGACCCATACCATGACTCCTAGCATAATTGCCACGGTAATCAGCCACGAAACACTCCCCTGATTGGCCAGAGGTAACCGCACATTCATGCCGTAAAATCCAGTCACAATCGTAGGAATCGTCAAAACTAACGACCAAATCGTCAAGAACTTCATCGTATCATTCAGGTTATTATTCAAAACGTTGTTGAATGTGCTTGAGATTCGATCGACGACATCGGCCTCAATGGACGTCATTTCGGAGGCCTGCCGAGCTTCAATCACCGCGTCATCCAACCGTTCCTGGTTAGTATCGGAGAGTTGCCGGCCAAATGATGTGTTACTTAAATTAACCGCCATCATGGCATTGTTACGCGTGGCGCTGACGAAGTAAGCCAAGCTCTGCTGCAAGTTAGATAGCGCAATTAGATCCTTGTTGTCCGGCGACTTATTGAGCTGCTTATCCAGGCGATTCTGTTCCGCATTAATCTTTCGAATCGGCGCTAGAAATTGGTCGAATAGGATAAACATCCCGACCAACAATAATTCATTAGTATCATAGATTTGATCCAGCTTGAGCCGCTCGTTCAAGAGTGTATTGGCCCAGTGCGTGTTCTTCGTCGTAATGGTGAAGACGCAATTTCCCTTCAATAGAAGTGTCACCGGCCGGGTAATATAACGCTGAGACACCTGGTCCACCACCACTGGCACATGCAATACAATCAGTTGTGAATTCAAGAAATCGTCGCGGTCATAATGAGACCGTTCATTTTCGTCGGTCACGTACGTTAAAATTTCATCGGTAAGGCCATATTTAACCTTCAGGGTATCTCGATCGGCTTCTTCCTCCACCATGGTCATGACCCACACCAGGTTTTGATCTTTCGCGCCAATCTTCTTCTCAACTATCATGGTCTCCGCTCCCTCATACAAGCAATGCCCCTAGTGTACCACGTCCCCTAGACCCTCGCTGGAAAAAATCAATTTTGAAAAGAAACTAGCTAATCTGATAACAGATTAAGCCAATAAAAGCCGCTGTTCCAGACCCCACGCCCGGAACAGCGGCTCCAATCACTAAACTAAAGGTTAAAAGTTCCAAAATACTCATTACGACTGTTGTCACAACGATACGGAGACTAAAATTGGGCAACGTCATCTAGTCATCGCCTTACCGGCCGGCAGATATGGGCTGGAACGGTGCGAACACAACTTGAAGCCTCGAATGTGCCGAGTCTCCAAGCTTGGTTTTCTACTAAGCCAGTGGGAAAATCGCCCCCTGACCAAGTAGAACGACGCGCCTGAGCCCATATCTGCCGACCTCTCGGCTGACGTAGTTGGTCTGTGGAAACCTGAATTGTGTCTATAGAAACGTTGTTGGTTTGTGCTTAGACCCTAACAACCATATGGAATTCAGTGTTTGAGATTGACGTGTACAATCAGAACCGGAGGCGGCCAGGGATGGAGCTAGCCGTGTCGACGATGTTAGTCGGCGCTTTTTTCGGCTTACATCGTGGGACGACCTGAGAGACGCCTGAACTTGGCGGCTTTCAGGCGAGCTGGAAGCCCGTCTTTTGGCTGGAGGCGTTCCCCACAGCAAGCGGAATCCCTGGCCGCCGGAGTGCGACCCTTGTCACTAATTTAGCGGTGACAATTCCTATGGTCGCAAGAGTAAGATGAGTATTTTGGCTTTCAACCTTTGGTCACTAAACCTTAACTTAGTCGGTACTCTCTAGATTGGCAGCGTAAGCCGTCTCTTGCTTGATAACCCGTGCCCGTTCCTTCTGGTTGTACCAAGGTGAAACGGTAAAAGCCAGCACGTCGTTGATCAGGTAAACGGAACTATTGATAAACATGGCCAGCGTGGCGGAACCTTGCCGGAACGAAATGAACCATAAGACCATTTGGGCCAACCCAGAAGCAATCCACCAGATATACTGATTGTTGAAACGTAAGAAACAGATAATGCCTGCCGTTAAGCTAATTGCAAAACTGATGGCATCGACCCACGGCCGCGGATCATCCGTAAAGGCTCCAATCGCCCAGCCAGAAATCAAGTAAACGGCAACCGTAGAAATTAAGGCAATTGCCCAGCTCTTTCCCGTAAACTTCCGAATCTTAGCGGCCATATTAACGTTCCAACTTGCACTCAACAACACTGGAATATCCAAGGTAACCACATAAGACAACTGTTCGAAGATACTGAGGTAGTTCTTGGCAGCAAATCCCGTCACGATGAAACAAATAGCGGAAAGAACACCCAGCCAGCCGTTAACTGACTTTGCCGCATTGATGGCCAGAACACATAGCACACCCAGTGTGGTCCCAATGAACGTCAGCACTGTCAGTAGCGTAATCTGCTGGCTAACCAAGGTCATGACCTGACAGCCAAGGCTAAAAAAGAACAAATAATAATTCTGCTGAGGCCAGCCCTTAAGTTGGTGAGATAAAAATTGAATATAATGCTTCATGTTAATGTGCTCCCTCATAATTTATTAACCACATATAGTATCAATCTCGCCGGCGAGGTGGCTACATCACACAATATATTGTGTTGTTCTTTTTGAACAACAGGTTTGATTATAGCACGCAATTTTCTTACCAACTGGTGAAAATTCAAATTTGTTTCATGACCTTATCGGCAATAGAAAGCGGTTACACACCCGTCAGTCGCCCTGTGAAACAAAATCCGATAGCCCATCAGCATTGCACACATTTTATAGTTTGAGGGAAAATGTGCAAATAAAAAAGACCAGTCGTGAACGACTGATCCGGTTAAGGGAAATTTTAAAATACTTTATGATTCCGGTGATTCTGGCGTTAATTGTGCAGTAGCAGCAGCCAACATCTGGGTCAGTTCACCCACTGTCAGCTGACTGCCGTCTGCATTAAGGGCAACGCCACTCATAATTTTAGCTGACTTCACCAGTAGCTCATGGCAGGCCATCTCCAGCTCTTCACCACTCGTGGTCAATGACAACGGCCGCACTCGGCGGTCTGAGCTCTGATAGCTTTGCAGCACGTAACCGCGCCGAATTAACTGTGAAATCCCACGGGAAACTGCCGCACGTGAGATGCCTCTACTATCAGCAACGGTGGCTGACGTCAGCTTGCCTGGATTCTCTAAAATATGGTGCAGAATCGCATACTGATCCACCGAAATCCCCATAGCTCGTTGGAACCGCGTTGCCGATTTCTCTAACTCTCGCTTTAATTCCATGTAAGATTCGAAAAAACTTTCCGCATGTACGACCTTACTCTTTGCCATAGTATTCATCATATCCTTATCTTTTACTTACTAACCGCTAAGATAATTAACACGATTAGCAATACGCAAAATGGTTGACCCCATAGAAATATCTATACATTTAATAATAAAGAACAATCTAGTGAAATGCAATAGGATTTCACTAATTTGTCAAAAAGTTTATGGTTTAAACTACTCCGATTATGATTTTGGCTAACTATTAACAGCTATAATACGCTGCATAATCGACTGTACAAAAAAGGCGGCCGCGTTTTCACCCGGACCGCCCCGCTTTCAATCTCACTCTAGTTTTCGTAAATGGTACAACCGTGCTTCCCACGGTTGAATCTGCGTTTCGTCCGAGGGCGCGTCTACCCGCATATTGGTGACGATCAGCTCGCTCGGATTTAAATCAAACTCCTGAGTGGTTGCAGCAGCATTACTCATATTCACGACGATCAACCAATTATCACCATTATAGGTTCGGCGATAAACGTATAATTGGTCGTCTTTAGTATCGATCAATTCATAACGACCCTTTTGTAGGGTTGGTACCGTCTTTTTCAGCTGAATCAATTGGCGGTAGAACGTGAAGACCGAGTATGGATCATGGCTTTCACGTTCCACGTTGATTCGTTCCACCACTGGCGTCGGTTGAATCCACGGCTGATGGTCGGAAAAGCCACCGTTCGGTTCATCATTCCATGGAAACGGCGTCCGCGCATTGTCCCGGCTCTTGGCTGCCAGTTGCGTCAAAATCTTTGATTCTGAAACACCCTTGGCTCGCTGACGCCGGTAATACAGACGACTATCTAGGTCACGGTAGTCCTCGATGCTGTCGAACCGAGCGTTGGGTAAGCCCAATTCCTGTCCCTGATAGATAAACGGCGTTCCCTTCATCAACAAGTACCACAATCCCAAGGCCTTCGCGGAACGACGGCGATAATCCACCGGGTTCCCATAGTATGAAACAGCGCGGGGTAAATCATGATTTTCAATGAACAACGCGTTCCATCCCTTGTCGGCCAGTGCCAACTGCCAGCGCGTCAGGTTCTGGCGCAAGGCAGCAATCGGTAGCTTTGGTTCCGCATTCTCCCAGTAATGCACATGGTCAAATTCCAACAGGAGGTCAAAGAACCCCGTGTCAGGATCCAGCCAACGCTGTGCCGTCGGCATATCGATGCCGCCCGCCTCACCAATGGTAAACAAATGATTGCGTTGCAGGACTGGTTTCAGGTCTGCCAAGTAGGCGGCGACCCCCGCAAGATCCCGGTAATAACCCGTCCGTGGTACGGCCACATCGGCAAAATCAGCTTGTTTCTTCAAATGGGTGACGCCATCCAAACGGAAGCCATCGACTCCCCGGTCGGCCCACCACTGAATGATGTCACTCATTTCATGGCGAACAGCTGGATTTTCCCAATTCAGGTCAGGCTGTTTCCGAGCAAACGTATGCAAGTATGCCGCCTGACTTGCGGCATGGTAGGTCCATGCCGAGCCACCGAAGACGGACTCCCAGTTATTTGGTGCCACGTCCGCTGTTGTCGGTTGCCAGATATAGTAGTCGTGGTAAGCACTGGTCGGGTCGGCCAAAGCCGCCTGAAACCAGGGATGCTCACTCGACGTGTGGTTGAGCGCTAGGTCGATTACAATCTTAATATCGGCCGCATGGAGCGCCTCAACCAACTGGTCAAAGTCGGCTAATGTTCCAAACTGTGGCGCCACGCCGCGGTATTTCACCACGTCATAGCCATTATCCACGTCACCTGATGGGTAGAATGAAGAGACCCAGACAAAGTCGACCCGCAAGGTTTTCAGGTAGTCAATCTGTTGCTGAATACCAGCAAGATCTCCGATACCATCGTTATTCGTATCTAAGAAGCTCTGCGGATAAATCTGATATCCGACTGCGTGTTGCCACCACTGTGTGTCGCCCATGACTTTCTTCCTTCCATTCCTGAACTGTGCAACCGATTGTTATCGGGGAATACCAATCCTGCATTCGCTTTCATTGTAACAATAATTATCCGGTTTGTCGGCCTCTTTTGCAAGTTTTATGCCTATCTTTAAAAAAGTCCGGTCCCCGAACATTTCGATCGGTGACCGGACGCAATTTTCAAGTTTGATTATTGGTTAACCATCTGTTCCCGACATTCCGAGTACCAACGGCCGTCGCTCAGGCAGTCAACGTGACGTTAATCAATCTTACGTTTAGGATTCAATAGGTTCATTGGGTCAAAAAGTGTCTTGATCTGATGTTGGAGCTGATCGACTGTCTCACCCAATTCGGGGTTGTTCCACTGGTTTTTCAGCATTCCCACGGCGTGTTCCCCAGAGATTGTCCCCCCGAGTTCCAGCGTCTTCCAAAAGGTCTGCCGCAACGCCTCAATAATGACTTCTGGAACTTCATCGACATCCTTATCCCAGACGAAGGTCGGGTGCACGTTACCATCTCCAGCATGACCGGCCGTATAGATGGTAATACCCAGTTTCTTCCCAAGATCCTGCAGGTAATCCATCATGGGGGCCAGCTTAGACAGCGGCATCGCCATGTCTTCCATCAGGTGATTCCGCCCGGCAAAGACGGCAGGCAACATATCCCGACGCAACCGTTCCAGGTCAGCCTGTTCCGTTTCATCCGTGGTAACCGTGACGTTTTGTCCGTGGTACTTATCCAGCAGATTGCGCACGACCTGAACGTTCTCAGGACTGCCACCCTCTAGTCGGAAGATCAACATGGCACCGCTGTTTTCAGCATAGTGGGTCTTTTCGTATTTATCCAGTGCCACGACGGTATTGCCATCCAGGGCTTCCAGCATCGTTGGATAGACCCCGGACATTCGAATGGCCGTCACGCCTTGAGCCAGCGCAGTCATATCGTTGAAGAACGCCACGCCCATGACGGATTGTCCCAACGGAATCGGCATTAATTTTACAGTCACTTCGTAGATGATACCCAAAGTTCCCTCGGAACCCACAAAGAGTTGCGTCAGGTCATACCCAAAGGCCTGCTTCAACGTCCGACCTCCAAGCTTGACCACCCGACCATCGGCCAGCACGGCCTTCAAGCCCAGCACGTTATCCTTGGTCGCGCCGTAACGTACAGTGCTCATCCCACCTGCATTGGTAGAGACATTCCCACCAATTGATGAGAACGGCTTAGATCCTGGATCTGGGGCATAGAACAGGCCCTGCTTGCGCGCTTCCTTATCCAGATCACCATTGACGACCCCGGGCTCAACAACGGCTACGGAATCTTCCTTGCTGATTTCCAGGATCTGATTCATCTTACGCGTGGACAAAATAATTGCCCCAGTCAGCCCATCGGATCCAATCACCGTACTACTAAAGGTGGTTTGGGGGATCACGGCGATGTGGAACTTCCGCGCCGTCCGCAAGACACCCTGAATATCGTCAACGTTAGCAACTTCGACGAATGCCCGCGCTAAACCTGTTTCACCACCGGTTGCATTGGGATTGAAGGATTGCTTCCGCAACGTCGCCTCATCCGTGGCAACCGTTCCCGTCTTTACTTGAGACTTTAAATAATCCAGAATCTCACCGTCAGAATAGGCACTAAACACTGTCATCACAAAGACCTCTTTTATTTTTGAATTGCTCACTGGTCATTCTAACAGGAATTCAACGCGATTACTTCTCCAATAGCTTGAATTTTGTTGCAATTACAACCAAATCGTTATATACTGATTTTTACCACGAAACGAGGTGAACCAGCTTGGCAGAAATCTTACGCCCCATCGGCACCGTTGCCCGGGCTCTCGATGGCATCAGCAACATTGAATTCAAGGCGCTTAACCTGAATCGCGGCCAGTACCTCTACCTGGTTCGTGTCGCCGAATCTCCGGGAATTATTCTGGAACGTCTCGCCGTCATTGTCCACGTCGACAAGACCACCGCGGCACGCGCTATTCAGAAGTTGGAAAAGAACGGCATTCTGGAACGCCGCCCCAGCCCAACCGACAAGAAACAAAAGCAGATTTTTCTCACGGCGAAGGGCCAGGTCCTCTACCCCACAATCAAACGGGAAAATGCCTATTCCAACAACACCGCCCTTCAAGGCTTCACGCCTGCCGAACGCGACCAACTTGCCAACTATCTGAAACGGGTGGAAGCCAATATTAACGCCGATTGGGTTAAAGTGAAACACGGCGAACACCGGAACTACTGAAAGGACCTTCAACCAATGAAAAACACCACCATTATTCCCGCAACATCCCCTGACCTGGAACAACTCCGAAACGTCAGCATTGAAACCTTCACCACAACCTTTGGCGCCGTTAATACGCCTGAGAACTTACGCGCTTATCTGGCACACGACCTTAGCCGCGAGCAACTCGGTCAGGAACTCACTGACCCGGCCGCCAAATTCTATTTTCTCCAAGTCGCCGGCGAACTCGCGGGCTATGGCAAGCTCGTTTACCACGCGACCGATCTCGAAATTCAACGCGTCTACGTACGCGAAGACTTTCAGCATCACGGTCTCGGTCGCAAATTCCTTGAATTCACCGAACAGGTTGCTCGGGATGCCGGACTTCCCAAGGTCATTCTGGGCGTCTGGGAACACAATACCAACGCCCTGGCCTTTTACAAATTCATGGGCTATCACCGTTACGGGGCCCACGCATTCGACCTGGGTGATGACCATCAGACCGACTACTTAATGGAAAAGTCACTGTAGTCTTGTTCCGGGCTAGCTTACGCTTTACCCAAAATCGGTTCATACGAAAAGGCCTGGAAAAAATTCCAGACCTTTTTTCAATCCGTTAATTCATTTTTTTAAAATCAATTGAAGGTTGAAAGCCCCAACGCACCCAGAAAGGCCCAGCTAACAGGGATTCAATCCACAAAATTAGTCGAAAATTACCACCTGCGGCTGCCAGAAATTCCGGCTGCTGTGGGGACCGCCTGCGGCCTGAGAAACGGTCCTCCGGCTCGGTTTGAAGCCTGACATAAATCGTCAGTCTCCAAACACGTCCCACGGTGTAAGCTGGTTCCCAGCTTACACCGTCGACACAGCTACCTACATCTCTGGCCGCCTCCGGTTATGATTTGTTCCTTAACCTGACATTTCCGTGACAATCGCCGGACTGGCAACGTTAGTCCACGATAGTTGGTCACTGTCTACGTAGGCGCGAGTGAGCCAAATTTAGGCTCAGCCGTGGGATTTTCCAAGTGGGTTAGCTTGGGAAATGGCGACTTTGAAACGCGGGTTGGGCGGTTCAAAGCGAGCTGGCAGACCGCTTCTCAGGCTGGCGGCGTCCTACCCACAGCGTTCCAGCCTAAATTTGGTGAACGGTAAGCCGGCTGGTTTAGACGACGCTGCCTAATTTTGGTCTCACTATCGTTGTTGCAACAGTCATGATGGGTATTTTAGACCTTTCAACCCTCAGTAAGTCAATTAGCCGGGCTACTCAAACCATTTAGGCCAACTGCACAAACTGTTTATTTTCCAAGCGATACTGGTGATCACACCGCGCCGCCACATCCGGTTCGTGGGTCACAATGATCACACATTTCTGCTGTTCGTGAGCGATCCGTTGGAACTGATCGATCACATCCTTGGTGTTATCCTCGTCCAGATTACCAGTCGGTTCATCGGCCACGACGAGCTTGGCATCACAGCACATGGTCCGGGCAATGGCAACCCGTTGCTGCTGCCCACCGGAGAGCCGTTGAACATTTCTGGTAATGAGGTCATCCCCAATACCCAGGTCGTTGAGCACCCGCTGCGCATAGCCTTTATCCCCGGCATGGCTGGCATTAGTGATGGCCATTGCTGTCAGCAGATTGTTCAACGGGGACATATAGTTAAACAGGTTGTACGCCTGAAACACGATGGCCACGTCATGGCGCCGGTAATTCGTGAGGCCAATCTGTTTGAGGGAGCGGTCGTTGAGAAAAATATCGCCTTCCCGCGGCTTATCCAGCCCAGCAATTAGTGAGAGAAACGTGGTCTTCCCAGTCCCACTGTGACCCAGAATTGCGTAAGATTGCCCCTCTTCAAATTCGAGATTGATATCTTGAAACAGCGGTTGTTCTTTATCCTGGTACCAATAACCCAGGCCTTCAGTTCTTAACATCTGCGTCCCTCCTTAGGAAATCAGTACTTTCTTCGGCTCCAGTCTGAGAATACCACCAGAGGCGATCATAATTGACAGGAACGTAATGGCCAAACCAAAGCCACCCAGTTCCGCCAGGTCGACGGCACTCACGCTAATTTCTAGATCAGGATTCTTCGTCTTGGTGCTGGCCGTCGTGCTGCCAGGACCACCGGCCCCACCGCGCATACCGCTACCACCACTCCCGCCAGGTTGACCGCTGCCACTAGGTTGACCCGACGTGCTACTACTGGTCGTTTGCGTGGTTGTACTCTGTGAGACCAGTTGCGAACCCAACTGATTCCCCACGAATTTTCCACCAACGCCCGCGATGGCTAGAGCAATCACAATAACCATCAGCATTTCCGTAAAGAATTGCGCCACGATCTTCCACCGTGCTTCGCCCAGAGACAGCAACACACCGATTTCAAATCGCCGTTCGCGAATCATCAGGATAACGATCAGGGCCAGAATAATTGTGCCGGCAATCGCTACTAGCCACACAATCTTATTGGCAAAGCCTTCCACATTATTCATCGACGCCTTAATCGATTGGTAACTAGAATCATCGGTGCTCAGAGAATACTTACTACTGATCAGCTTGTTACCGGCTTTCTTGGTCGCACTAGCTTTGGCCGGATTCGTAACGTTAAACGTTACGGAATCTGCCGTCCCAGCATACTTGCTGCCCTTGATCGTATTGGCCAGCGTATACGATGCATAAATTGTGTTGGAAGGATCGGTACTCATTGGTCCCGCACTGGCTGAACTGGTCGAGCTAGCCTTGTAGATTCCCACAACTTTTACCTTGAGCGTACTCTTAGAACCCGTCGTTTCTTTGATCGTCATCGTGTCGCCGACCGTCAAGTTATTTTGACTCGCCAGTTCTTTTTCAATCACGACATTGTTGGTACCTTTGTCAGACGCCTTGATACCGCGCCCTTTGGTAATCTTACTCTGACTGTCGGTAAAGTCCGTCGTCAGCGCCGTTGAGGTGACCCCATCGATCTGAGTGTCACCAGATGAACTGCTCGTGGACTTCATGCCACCGGGACCACCACTGCTGCCGCCTATCCCCGTACTGGTCGAGACCGTGTCGTAGGATTTGGCATTTGCCGTGGTACTGCTGGTCACGTTGTAACTCTTGATATTGCTGAGCTTCGCGATACTTTCAGCATCACTCAACTTGACCGGTGTCAACGTCAGCTTAGGCCGACTGGACTTCGAGAAGCTGCTGGAACTACTGCTGCTCTGCATCTTCTTAAATGCCGCCTGTCGATTGGCCGACAGCGTCATCGTTGCCCCAGCATCAGTCTTGGCGGTCTCTGTTGCCTTGACTGCCGCACTTCTAATCAATAGACCCGCTAACACAAACATTAAAATGGCGGACGAGACCAGGATCAGTAAGACTGACCGGCCCTTCTTCGCCCACACATTTAACCAGGCCCGTTTGAAAAAATTCATTCGAGTCGCCTCCATTTCATAACATGTCCTGATTATGGCAAATCTGGCTTATCGCAAACCTAAAGCACCGCGTTTTCCACCGTTAGTCACCATCGCTAACCCAACAAAAAAGCGGCAGCATCCCGCAGGATACCGCCGTTTTCAGCTAACTCACTTGTTAATGATGACGTTAATAAACCGTTAAGGCTCGCCCAGCTTATCCTCCGGTGGGAAGACGTCGGGATAAAGCGCCGAATACTCCTGATACCACTGAAATGCGGTGGTCACCAGTACCTTTAACACGGCGAATCCGGGCACCCCGAAGATCACACCGACTAATCCAAACATCTTCCCAGCCGCTAACAGCACGAAGACGATGGTAATCGGGTGCATGGCCAAGCTGTTCCCCATGATGAGGGGGGACAGAACCTGAGTTTCCAAGACCCATTCAATGAGGTAGACGATCACAACCCCCAGCAACATCGACGGGCTCGTAATGGCCCCGATAATCAACGCTGGAATCAGTGCGATAGCCGACCCAAAGTAGGGAATCAGGTTAAGTGGGCCCGCCAATAGCCCAATCAACAGGGCGTAGCGCAAACCAATGATAGAATAACCCGTGGTGAAGATGATCAACACGCACAACGCTACCGTCAATTGCCCGCGGACGTAGGAACTTACTTTGACGTTCATCTGATCCAACATCACTATAAAGCGTTCCCGATAAGCCGTGGGGACAACCTGACTCACGTAATGGGGAAACCGCGAACCGTCCTTCAGCATGAAGAACAGGACCAGCGGCGCCGTAATAATTGTGATAATCCAGTCGCTGACGGTCGTCACAACGTTGCCAATCGACGTCAACGTCCCGGTTAACAGATTCAGGCCACGTTTGGAGAAGTATGTGGTGACCCGCTGATTGACCTCGTTGAGATTATCGCTAGAGATCCAGTGGTGCACCTGATTGAGGTGATTCAGCCGCGTCAAAATATCATTGGCCACCTGAGGTAGTGTACTCACAGCCCCGGCCGCCTGTTTGGCGAGAAACGGAATCAAATTGAGGAATACTAGGACGATAGCGCCAACGGCCACCAACATGGCAATCGTGATCGCCAATCCCTGACGAATATGTAGTCGCCGCTCCATCAAGTGGACGAACGGATCCAACACATAAAACAGAATCCCCGCCACCACGATGGCTGGCATGGTAATACTGGCAAATTTCCAAATCGGATCCAACAATCCAGCATTTTGAACAATCTCGTTAATAACTAACAATAAAAGAAAAATATTCAATAGCAAAATCGTGATGTGATTGTTCAAGAAACGTTGGTAGAACCAGGAAAATCCCGATTCCGGTTGACGCAAATTTTTCAAGCTGACCCCTCCCTGATGTTGCTTCTCTCCTAGTGTACGGCGTAACGGCGTCGTTGACTAGTCCGGACGCTTGGGTTTTGGTAAAAGTTGTGAACTAGGTCGCCTCCGGCAGTCAGGAATTCTGCCGCTGTGGGGACCGTCTGCAGCCAAAGAACGGGCTTCCGACTCGGTTTGAAACCTCGCGAAATTCATGCGAGTTTCCAAACGCGTCCCACGCTGTAAGACCGGGGAAAAACAATCGCCCGGTCTAACACCGTCGTCACGGCTGGCGCCATCCCTGACTGCCTGCGGCTACGACCGTTGTTCACTATAATTTTTACCAAACCTGGCTACTTCCTGATTGATTAGAAATTAAAAGGTTGTCTTCCCCCATTTTTACGGGCAGACAACCTTTTTAAACCTGATTAGACGTCTCTGTCAGAAACGAACTCGAACCTGTAGCTTACATCCACGTTAGCCGTGTGCATCGTGCAACTAAACTCAACCGTGGGAATTATCTTGGTAGCTTGGTTGCTTAGCGAATTGGTGACTTTGAAAGTCGATTTTGGAGATTCAAAACAAGTCTAGCGACCGTTCTGTGGCTCCAGATGTCCGTCCACCGCATTCCGTTTTATTTGCACGATCTGGCAAGACGAGATGCTTTCCGCTAGTCTGTATTCTGAGCTAACTTAACGGTACCAGCAGCGGTCTTGCCGCTGACTGTGTAAAGCTGCTTGCCATTCTGCCAACTGACTGAATTCGCTTCGTCCTTTTCCGTGCCACTGTAAACCGTAATTGCACCGGTATCGGCAGACTTTGGTAGGCTGGACGCCGTAATCTGCTTGTTGACTTGCTTAGCAAATTGGGTAGGTGTGCCCGTCTCGTCGGCGTTGCTGGCAACCGCCGTAACCGACCAATCACCCTTGTTCCAGTGAACGTAGGTATGTCCCATGACGCCCTGAACAACTGCGGTCGTGCTCCCATTCAGCTTGACTGTGACGCCTTCGGTATTGGTACCCACGTAATCCACTTGGTTCTCAGCACTGCTGGTGGACCCGTACGTCTTCTTTTGAAGGGTAGCAGATTGGTTGCCTGTACTTTTATCAGTGTATTTAACCGTGTAGTCCTGCTTCGTGCCACTGGTACTATCGGCGGTTAATTTCGAACTATCGGCGGTCACCGTGCTGGGCGCCGTCGTCTGGCTCACGCTGCTGACATCATTGGCCGCGTGCATCTCGAGGACCGTCCCAGATCCCAACGTGATAACTGCCAAAGCTGCCGTAACCGCGATAATGATCTTTGTTTTCCGTTGCATATTTTTTCAGCTTCTTTCTCAGATTATTCTGTCACGTAGCTCTTCAAAGCCGTGATGAACTTGCCGTTACTCAAGACGAAATATCGTGACCCAGTAGACCGCTTCTTAACGGCCGTCACTGTCAGCTTGGTTCCTTTGGCAACAGCCGTTGAACGACTGGCCTTGGCAAACGAAGACTTCTTGTATTCGTAGAGTTTCTGCTTAGTCGTAACCGTCTTGGCGGCGCTCAGAGATTCATAGTAGGCCGGCGTCATAAACTGCACGTTGGCAGACATGTAACCCAACTTGGTCTTGACCCGATAGGAGCTGCCACTTGGCGCCTTGACCAGCTTCCCGGCTACCGTATCACCAGATACATAGTAACTTCCGGTCTTCTTGGTGAGTCCAGAATCTGAGTAAACATTCAACTTGTGTGTCAACGTATAAGATCCGTGTTGACCCACGAAGTACCCGGTTCCGTCTTGTGAGAGCACCCACTTACCCAGAGAACTAATGTACAGCGCCTGTTTGGACTTCGACTGAGTCAGGCTTTTGACCTTAGAGATCTCGTAAAACTTCTGCCGGTCAGAACTGGCAATTGCGGTACCGTCTGCATATTTCGATGCATTACTATGTAGGTAAATATGCTGACCCGCTTTATACCCACTATACGCGTAAGTCACACTCGATAACGCCGTCGAGACACTATCCGTCCACCAGCTAATGGGGTGAACCGAGGTAACTGCCTGGCTATTATCAGTGTACTCATTCAGCGCTGAAAGGTAGTTATTATCCGTATACTGCCACAATGCATAAGAGATTGTTGGCGTTGCCGAATAGTTAGCGATCCACTGAGCGTCGAAGCTCGTCCGTGCGGTGCTAGCATAGGTCGTGGCAAACGATTGATAGGAGTAGAAGACTAAGTTTTTACCCGTCAACGACCGCATTTCATCGTACCACGCCTTGACGGCAGCGTTGGTTGTCCCAGAAGTGACATCGTCCTCTTCAAAATCCAACGCGTAGAACGCGGCGCTCTTGTTCGATCGATTGTAGAAGTCCTCAGCTTCTTGCTTGGCACTAGCTGCGCTGGTAAACCGGGCGTAGTCATATTCCCCGAAAGGAATGCCATACTTCACGTACAGCGCCGTATTATTGGTGGCGTAAAGATCTTGATAGGACGATCCATACTGCCGCCGGTTAATGACAAACGAGACCTGACTCTTCAAATTTGAAACCTGACTCGCGGTTAACTTTCCTTGCCACTCGGAAATATCCGGAATGGCTAACGTACTGGCATTGGCAACAGTCTGCTCGCCCCATGCTATCCCAATCAAGGCACTAGCGGCCACAACCAACTGCGCTAACCGTTTGGCCCAACGATGCTTGTTCGACATACTTGACACTTCCCAACTTAAAATTTGGTGTGCCCTACTCCCTTAACATTCAGCGTCCAATTTCCCCCGCGCTACTACTCCTCTTTGCTTACTGCTCACCACCTTGTTTTTTAGGTCCTTACTAACAGTAACCGAAGAAAATGTGCATTCGATAACAACGGGATTGCAATTTTATTACTGGATTTTACAATTATATTTATTACAGAAACGCCGTTAAATCAACGATAGCCAACACTTATTCGTTGTAAAACCATTGGTATTCTCAACCGCTATGTTCGACAAATCTCCTACATGAGAAGGAAATTGAAAACGTCTAAAGCTGGAAAGTGACACGGGATCTTGTCAAGATGCCTAGTTTCGGATAAAGTTCGGTTTTAATAAACATTTTAATACCGTGCGGTTCCTGACATAATCGATTAGTTTGTTGTGGTAGTTAACGTTTCATGGCAGAATAGGCATTTATAGGCTATCATTGCTAGACACATTTGCTTCTCCGTTTTAGACGTAATATACGAATATTTATATTTTATTCCCGTTGATTGTTCACAAAAAATCACGTATGATGGGACTAACTTAAATTGCTCTAGGAGGTCTCGCTTATGCGCCGTGCTTTGCTTAGTGTTTCCGATAAAACGGGAATTGTTGAATTTGCCCAAAACTTAATTGCCCACCACTTTGAAATTGTCTCAACCGGTGGCACCCAGACTGCGCTTAACGCGGCCGGCATTGCCGTTACACCGATCGAAGACGTGACGCACTTTCCCGAGATGCTAGACGGTCGAGTCAAGACGCTGAATCCTCGAGTCTTTGGCGGTATTCTTGCGCGACGTGAAGACCCCGACCACCTGCAAACACTTGTTGATCACGACATCACGCCGATCGACTTGGTTTGTGTGAACCTCTATCCCTTTGCACAGACCATTAGTGATCCCGAGGTCACCTTAGCAGCCGCCGTTGAACAGATTGACATTGGTGGCCCCTCTTTGATTCGGGCGGCGGCTAAGAACTACCGTGATGTCTTGGTCGTGTGCGACGTGGCCGATTACGATCAGGTCAGCTTAGCCCTCGATGCCCACAGTGATGACATGCGCTTCCGCAAACATCTAGCGGCCAAGGTCTTTCACCATACTGCTCACTACGATGCCGTTATCGCCAACTACCTGACCGACGAAGCCAAGCCGGATACCCTGACATTGACTTATCAACGCAAACAGGCGCTTCGTTACGGGGAAAACCCCCAGCAGACGGCGACCTTTTACACCGATTATCAGCCCGTACCATTTTCAATTGCAGCTGCCAAGCAACTGCATGGCAAACCGCTTTCCTTCAACAACATTAAGGACGCCGACGCCGCGCTGGGACTAATCCGCGAGTTTTCCACGCAACCGTCCGTGGTTGCGCTGAAGCACATGAACCCGTGCGGCATCGGCTCTGACCCTATCCTCGAGCGGGCTTGGGACAAATGTTACGCGGCCGATTCTATGTCGATTTTCGGCGGTATCATTGTCTTGAATCGTCCGGTCGACCTCGCCACCGCCACGAAGATGCACCAACTCTTCTTGGAAATCATCATCGCGCCCGCCTTTGATGACGATGCATACGACCTGTTGGCCAAAAAGAAGAATCTCCGCTTGATGACCGTGGACTTCACCACCGCTCAGGCTCCAGAATCCGATGAAATCATCAGTATCCGTGGCGGCCTGCTACGTCAGGAACGTGACGACGTTCGCGATGACCCAGCTAATTTCCAAACCGTCAGTCACACGCAGCCAACCCCAGAACAACTCACGGCGATTGCCTTTGGCCTCAAGGCCATTAAATTCGTCAAAAGTAACGCCATCCTGATCAATACTAGCGACCAAACGTTAGGGGTTGGTCCCGGCCAAATGAATCGGATTGATGCCGTGAAGATTGCAGTCGGTAAGGCCGAAAACAAGCCAAAATTTGACCAGGCTGTCCTTGTTTCCGATGCTTTCTTTCCAATGGACGACTGTGTCAAATATGCCGCCGAGCACGGTATTAAAGTTATTGCCGAACCTGGCGGTAGTATCCGTGATAAAGAATCCATTGCGATGGCTGACGCACTGGGTGTGGCTCTAATTTTCACCGGGAACCGCCATTTCAGGCACTAAAAGAATTCTTTCATTCCAAAGGGCCTCAGCAATCTACTGATAGACGACTGGGGCCTTTCATCTGTTAAAATAGTCAATTGGTAAAGTTACTTAAATGTAGCTTAAGTTAAGCGCCCACCCCCATGATCCATCCAATTCCGGTTTATAATCAGAAATATAAGTACTTATCATTCTTTTTGGGGGAAATGATGACAATGGAAAAGAATAAAACACCACGCTTAACGCTGGTCGTTCCTTGCTACAATGAAGAACCGGTTTTGCCAGCAAGTGCTGACACACTCCGTAATATCATGCAGCAATTAATGACCCAACATCAAATCACGACTGACAGTAAGATTATGTTCGTTGATGATGGGAGTAAGGACCAAACTTGGGGACTCATTACAGACTTACGAAAGAACGACAATCTATTTACCGGGCTCAAATTTAGCCGCAACTATGGTCAAGAGGCTGCCTTAATGGCCGGCATGCAAGTCGCTCACCACTATGCAGATCTGATCATTACAATCGATGCCGACTTACAGGATGATCCGCAACTCATTTTCGATATGGTTGCGAAGTCCCGCGACAGCTTTGACATCGTTTATGGTGTCCGTAACGATCGCTCATCCGATACTTGGTTCAAACGCACGACAGCACAGAGCTTTTACTGGTTCATGAAGAAACTGGGTGTCGACATCGTCCCGAATCACTCTGATTTTCGGCTCATGAGCAGACGTGCTGTCACTGCACTAATGCAATACCAAGAGGCAAGTCCCTTTATCCGCGGTATCATCCCACAACTCGGCTTTCCCACCACGAAGGTCTACTATAAACGGCAACCACGACAGGCTGGAACTTCCAAGTATCCGTTGCGCAAGATGATTCGCTTTGCACTCGATGGCTTACTATCATTCTCAGTTGCTCCCATTAGAGCTGTGCTTTATGCTGGCATTCTCATTTGTGGTGGCGCCTTAGCCGTCTTTCTTTGGGTCATCATTCAGCATATCCGCGGGGCCGTTGTCACGGGGTGGAGTTCCATCATGCTTTCGCTATGGTTCTTGGGTGGTTTTCAACTCGTCGCGATCAGCATCATTGGTGAATATGTGGGACGAACCTTTACGGAAGCCAAGCATCGACCACGCTTTATCATTCAAACAGATACCTACACCTCTAGTTTTACCGATACAAAACCACTAATGGCCACTTTCCATTTCGACCATCAATCCGTTAAGTAAGGAGGATTACCATGTCGATTCGAAAGCGGCTTGCCTTTGGTTTATGTGGCCTCATCAGTTTAATGTTTCTATTGACCGGTGTCTTAGCTAGCCTGGTACCCGTAACCTTTCGGATCGACCATGACTGGCTCTCACCACTTGTCATTATCCTTGGCGCTGGTGTCTACCTGGGCGGCGTGGGCCTGGCCTTCCGTTGGTTCCATCGACTCAGCAAGCCTCAGCATCGCTATCTCAATCTGGCGCTTTGGACCCTCTTATTGACGATTCAACTCTTTGTAGCCGTCAATTGGATCCCTGCGCCACGAGCCGATTTATACTTCGTCCATCAACAGGCCATTTCCTTATTAGCAGGCAGTCATCACTGGGCTTCCTACTTTTATACCTATCCAAACAACGTGAGTTTTACCTTGCTATTAAGCGGCTTACTTCAGGTCGGCCGCTGGCTAACGGGTGGTGACTCCGGTGTGTGGTTGAACCTCGTTCAGTTTGCCTGGCTCGACTGCGGTTTATTCGCAGTCTGGCAGGTCCTAACTAAGAAGAACCCTGCTCGTGGCCACCTTTTCCTAGGCATCGTTCTGGGAACAGTCCCTCTGTATGCCTACGCCCTCAACACCTATAGTGACACGTTTGTTCTGCCCATGGGTCTCTTAACCATCGTCCTCGTTCACGGCCTCTTGCATGCCCAGACTTGGCAGCAAACCGTCCCTCGGGCGCTAGGGCTCGGAATTATCCTGACATTGACCTACCTATTGAAGGCCAACTTCATCGTCCTAATTATTGCCACCGTACTGATTATCTGGCTGTTACCGAACGCCACGACCCGGCCATTTTTGACGCGCGGTTGGGTGACCCTTCTCCTGCTGGCAGTATTGGCCGGCGGCGTGGCAAGCAATCGAACCGTGCAGCAGGCTGCCGGCTATCAGTCCAATCCTAGCCAAGCACTGCCTGCTACCAGTTGGATTGCCATGAGCTGGAATCCCGCATACTACGGGCAATACAACCGTCACGATGTCGGCCTAATTATGGCGCAACCCACGGCGACCACTAAGCAAGCACAGGCAAAGACTGACTTTAAAGATTACCTGCACCAGCTTGGCCCTCGCGGCATCATTCAGCATCTCTATCGCAAGGCCAAGTTATTTCTTGCGACGGGCACCTTCGATAGCTTCCAAATTTCACCAGCCTACGACCGCGCCCCTATCTGGTACCGTCAGCATCGCAACACCGTTGACTGGCTCCTTGCCAATTGGTGTCAAATCAATTACTTGGCACTGCTCATCGTCAATTTTGGCTGGGGCATTCAGCAGATTCGTCGACGCAAGTTCAGCACCGGGTATCTGTTGGGCGGACTTTTCATTATTGGTCTGACCTGTTTCCACGTGATCTTCTGGGAAACAGAGGAACGTTACGCTCTGCCGCTTTTACCACTTCTCATTGCCGGAACCGCAGCTGGTTACCGGCAACCGCTGAATCTTCTACGGTGGTCGCAACGCTCAAGCTGGCTGCCCCTCGGTTTAGCAATCGGATTCACCGCTGCTCTGGGGATCGGTGCCCGGCAGAATTACGGTCTTGTCACCCAGCCCCGCAACCACCCCGTCAGCGTGATCAGTCAAAACGAGGGCCGCTACTACCAGAATCATAAGGTCCGACTTCAGCAAAACCAACAACTGACGCAACCCTTCACAGCATCGTTGACCTTTAATCACGTGCTGATCAACAACGGTGATTCGTTTACTGGTGTGATCACCCTTCGAACGGCAACTGGCAAGCTCGTCTGGCAGACGCGTGGCGCAAAAGTTAGTCTGGCACAGAACCTACCACGGCCATTACCGGCAGGCCGCTACACCCTGACGCTCACAGCTAAAAGGGTTACTCCGCAAAAAATCGGTACGGCGCCGGCTAACTATCCGCTGTTGGCCCAACCACTCACGACCCATCCCCATCAATATCTGCGATTCTTTATCGATCAGCGTAGCGTGAGTCCCATCCTGACCCCCAGCAAGCTTTGGTTGATTATTGGGGTCCTCTGGCTTGGGGGGTTAGTGATCATCGACCGTTTCTACTGGTATCGCCGCCATATTTGAAAAAATAACCAAATGGCTTGCCTTCGAGTGGCTCTAAGGTACTAGAATGGAAACATGGGTAAGATTCCCAATTTAATTCCAGTAAAAGGTATTTTTTAAAAGGAGCCAAAAAAATTGAAAGAAATCAACCAACAAACTTTAACTGGCGAACGTGCCCTATTTCAGGGTCACGACCTCCACATTACAAATAGCACCTTCGTCGATGGCGAATCCCCACTGAAACACGCAAAGAACGTTGCCATTGATCACACCATTTTCAAATGGAAGTATCCACTGTGGTATACCAATCACGCTAGCCTAGATTACACGACCTGGCAACCAGACGCCCACGCTGGCATCTGGTATACAAAAGATTTAACCATGAAACACAGTGTCGTCCGGGCCACCAAGACCTTCCGGCACGCACAGGACATTCACATGGATGACGTGACCTTCGCCAACGCCGGCGAGACACTCTGGTGGTGTCAGGACATCACCCTCGACAATGTCACCGCAACCGGCGACTACTTTGGTATGAATAGTGAGAACGTGGTGGCCAACAACCTGACTATCAATGGCAATTACGCCTTTGATGGGAGTAAGAACGTGGAAGTCCACAACTCAACCTTCATCACTCACGATGCCTTCTGGAACTGTGACAACGTGACCGTCTATGATTCCACCATCATTGGCGAATATTTAGCTTGGAACACCAAGAATATTACCTTCGTCAACTGTTGGCTGGAAAGTGATCAAGGTCTCTGTTATGTTGACCACCTGACCTTGCGCAACTGTTCATTGATCAATACGGACCTCTCCTTTGAGTATTGTTCCGACATCGACGCCACAATCAATACGACTATCGATAGCGTGAAGAACCCAATTAATGGTAAAATTACGGCACCGGCCATCGGCAAGGTTATCTTTGACGACCCGGCGATTGACCCAACCCAGACCATTATTTCAACTACTCAGGAGGCTTCCGCATAATGAGTTATAACTTTTCAGAAATGATTGACCGTCGGCACACAAATTCCGTCAAATGGGACGTGGCTGCAAACGAACTTCCCATGTGGGTCGCAGACATGGACTTCCGCACCGCACCCGGTATCGTTGACGCCATCAAACGTAAGGCCGACACCGGAATCTTCGGTTACGAAGAGGTTCCCGAAGCTTACTTTGAGGCCGTCCAACACTGGTATGCGACTGAACACGACTGGGCACCCAATACCGACTGGATGCGCTTCGTGACTGGTGTTGTTCCCGCCATCTCATCCGCCGTTCGTCGCGTCAGTCACATCGGCGACAACGTGCTGGTTCAGGCACCGGTCTACAATATCTTCTATAATTCAATCGTTAATAACGGTCGGCACGTCCTTTCAAGCGACCTACAGTACCACGAGGGCCAGTACGACATCGACTGGGACGACCTGGTTGCTAAGATGGCTGACCCGCTCACCACGATGATGATTCTCTGTAACCCGCACAACCCAGTTGGCAAGATTTGGACTGCCGCTGAATTGAAGCGGATCGGTGAATTGGCCGCAGCCAATCACGTGGTCGTCTTCGCCGATGAAATTCACGGAGATATTACCGAGACGGGCTATGGGTACACGCCGTTTGCCGCTGCTGACGAGGTTTGCGCTAACAACAGCATCACTGCCGTTTCCCCTAGTAAGACCTTCAATGTCGCCGCACTCCACGCTGCGACGTTGATCATCCCCAATGAAAATATGCGGAACATTGTGGACCGCGGCATCAACACCGAAGAATTGGCTGAGCCCAACGCCTTCGCCATCGATGGGAGTATTGCCGCCTATACCACCGGAGCAGAGTGGGTTCACGAACTAAATGCTCAAATTACCGCGAATAAGCAGGCTTTAACCAAACTGATTGCCAAGAAATTGCCTCAGCTTCACGTCGTCACCGGCCACGCAACTTACCTTGTGTGGATTGATTGTACCGATGTCACCACGGATTCCACGGCGCTGTGCGACTTTATTCGCAAGACTACCGGTCTCTTCATTACGGCGGGCTCAGTCTACGGTGGCGATGGCCATGACTTCGTGCGCATCAACGTTGCCTGCCCAGCTGAGCGACTTCAAGATGGCTTGGATCGGTTAGTCGCCGGTGTGACTGATTTTCAAAAAGCGTAATTAACGACAACGATGTGATGTGTCACAACAAAGGGCAACCGGTTCTTTACCGAAAAGCACACGTTGCAACGATCTCATATAAAATACAGAGAACGCGTTCAGGAAAAATCCTGAACGCGTTTTTTATCCCAGCCAACTTTCTCCAAACTTCACAAGTTCCCGCCAACTGGTTTATCCTTCATCCTTGCTATACTAGTGATAACGATAGTGCTGACCACTACAAGGAGGACTTAACCATGACAACCATTAATCCCAGCGCCGCTCAGGATGTCTACCGCGATGCCGGTGACAACATTCAATTTACGACCTACCTCATTGATCGTGAAAATATCGCTAAGGACCGTGATGCCCTAGCCGAATTCGTCGACCGACTCGCAGCCATCGAACGGAGTATGGCGATTCGCTACCCCGATGCGCAACTCAAGGTCGCCTTTGGTCTCGGGGCCACTGCCTGGCGGCTTCTCTTTCCCACGGCAAGTCAACCCAAGGAATTGGTTGATTTCACAACAATCAAGGGGCCACGCTACACGGCACCGGCGACAGCTGGCGATTTGTTCATGCACGTCCGGGCCAAAGAAATGGCGGTCGTCTTCGAGGTCATGGACCAGGCGCGAGAATTTCTGCGTGACTGGACAACCGTGGTTGACGAAACTCATGGTTTCCGGTACTTTGAAGGCCGGGCCATCATTGGCTTCATCGATGGCACGGAGAATCCGGCCGGAAACGATGCCGCTGAGTACGCCCTGATTGGCGACGAAGATCCGGAATTTGCCAATGGCGCCTACGCCTTCGCCCAGAAATACACCCACAACATGGATGCCTGGAATGCCCTACACACCGAAGAGCAGGAGAAAGCGATCGGCCGGCATAAATTTACCGACCGGGAACTCGACGATGATGAAAAGCTTGCCAACGCACACAACCTGGCCTCCCAAGATAACACGGACGGTATCGAACATAAGATTGTCCGGATGAACGTCCCTTACGCCAAGCCTGGCGAGGGTATCGCCGGTACCTACTTCATCGGTTACGCCCGCCACTTCACGGTGACACGGCAAATGCTGGAAAATATGTTCACACAGAGTGATCGACTGCTCGACTTCAGCACGCCAATTACTGGGAATGCCTTCTTCATTCCCTCCCGACCATTGCTGGCACGCATCGCTGAAGGGGACCTCTTCCCAGTTGAATGAGCAGCTACGAGACCACCGTTGTTAGCGTCAGCTATAACCGACAGGACATTTGTCAGTGACTTGCCCGTTTACCACGTTATACAATCCAATTGTAAGCTGACACACTCAACCCTCGGCCCTCCTGGCACGGGGGTTTTTAGTAAGCCCACGATCCGCCAAACCTCAGTGTGGCCCGTTCTCTTCCGATTTGAAGCCACTCTCAAATATTTTTAAATTCCGGCTACCGCATGGTACTAAACAATTGCGAGCGCATACAAATAAGCATTCTTCGTTGACCTTTCACGTTTAAGAGGGTATGTTAGTGGGGTTGCCATCAAGATTTTAATGTCGATTGGTTTGCGTTACCTTGGGTAATCTCACCAATCAATCTAGACACTGAGGAGTTGACTCATCTTGGACGAGGCTGAAAGAGAGCAAGGGCCATGGCGCCGTAATCTTCGTGTTCTCTGGTTCTGTACGTTCGTTGCCGGTATGGCTTTTAGTGAGATCATGCCGTTTTTATCGTTATATATTAGTAGTTTGGGGAATTACACCAAATCACAGGTCACTATGTATAGTGGGCTCGTCTACGCCGCCGACTTCTTTGTCAGCGCAATTGCCTCCCCACTCTGGGGAATGGTTGCCGATCGCAAGGGACGAAAACTCATGCTGCTTCGGTCATCCCTTGGGATGGCGGTGGCCATGAGTCTGATGGGGTTTGCCACCAGCGTCTGGCAGTTGGTGGCTTTGCGTGCCCTGCAAGGGGTCTTCGCCGGCTTCATTTCCAATGCCCAGGCTCTCGTGGCCTCACAGACGCCACGGAAACACTCCGGGGCCTCCCTCAGTACGCTGATGACTGGGGTAACCAGCGGTATGCTGCTGGGCCCCGTCATTGGTGGGGTCTTGGCGCAGATCTTCTCGATTCGTCTGACCTTCTTTATCACGGGGGCCCTCCTCTTATTAACCTTCTTCATGAGTTGGGGATTCGTAGAAGAACAGTTCAAGCCGGTCGTTCGTGACCCCAACCAAAAGCGGCTGCACAACCCACTGGCTGCCTTCCCCAATCCCAAGTTAATCTTGGTTTTACTGTCATCGACTCTAATCGTTCAATTCGGAAATATTTCAATTTCTCCTATTATTAGTCTGTACGTCAAAGAGCTCATGCACAACGTGGGACCGATTACAGTGGTTGCCGGCATCATCGCCGCGCTACCCGGAATCTCCAACATCATTGCCGCACCACGATTGGGACGTTACGGCGACCACCACGGGTCCGGGAAGGTTCTACTGTTTGGCTACATTTTCGCAACGATTATGTACGTACCACAAGGCTTTGTCACCAGCGTGTGGATGCTCGGGATCTTACGGTTCATGATCGGTATTTCCGATGGGGCCCTCTTCCCCGAAATTCAGACGCTGTTGACCAAGAACTCACCGGTCGAGTTGACCTCGACCGTCTTCAGTTGGAATCAGTCCTTCCAGTCGATTGGGAACATGATGGGCTCACTACTCGGTGGGTGGATCGCTGGGGTCTTCAACTACAACGCTGTCTTCATTTCCACCGCGGCGCTCATGCTGATCAACCTCGCAATCGTCTGGTGGTTGGTTCCGGAAATCCGGAAGCCACAGATTCAAGTGGCCAACGACTAAAATTAATCTAGTTTTTTTAATCACATTCACACAAAACGACCAGGATTCGATCCTGGTCGTTTTTTATTCACCTGTACTGCCACAATCTGCCAAGACCGCCGTCACTTGTCACATTCCAGCCACGTTCGCGATCGAGCCATTCCGTGCGCGCGCAAAAAAGTCCCCGTTATACATTGACCTTTCGCGGCTTGCGCGGTATGTTAATGACATGTTCGCAATTTATTTGCGTTAAGGAGCTGACCCATCGTGGGTGAAACTGAGACGGACCATGAACCTTGGCGTCGGAACCTCCACATTCTGTGGTTCTGTTCGTTCATCGTTGGCATGGCCTTCAGTGAAATTATGCCATTTTTATCATTATATGTTAGTAGCCTGGGCAACTACACTAAGGCTCAAGTCACCATATACAGCGGGCTCGTCTACGCTGCCGACTTCTTTGTCGGCGCCATCGCTGCGCCGCTCTGGGGCATGGTTGCGGACCGCAAAGGCCGTAAGCTCATGTTGCTGCGGACCTCGCTGGGAATTGCCGTGGCCATGGGCCTCATGGGCCTGGCGACCAACGTCTGGCAGCTAGTCGCCCTGCGTTCCCTACAAGGGATCTTTGCCGGCTACATCCCCAACGCCCAAGCACTGATTGCCGCTCAGACGCCGCGAAAATACTCTGGGGCCGCGCTCAGTACCCTCACGACCGGTGGAACCAGTGGCAATCTGCTAGGACCCATCATCGGCGGCGTTTTGGCGCAGATCTTTTCCATTCGTATGACCTTCTTCGTGACGGCCAGCTTGCTTTTAGTGACCTTCGTCCTAAGTTGGGTACTGGTCAAGGAAGACTTCAAGCCGGCACCCCGACAGTCTAAGCAAGCACAGCATCACAGCCGCTTAGCCATGGTTCCCAATCTAAAATTAATCATCGTGTTGCTCTGCTCGACCATGTTCGTTCAGTTCGGCAACACCTCAATCTCGCCGATCATCAGTCTCTATGTCAAGGAGCTCATGCACAATGTGGGACCAATCACCGTAATCGCCGGCATCATCGCCGCGTTACCCGGAATCTCCAACATCATCGCTGCCCCACGGCTCGGTCGTTACGGCGATCAACACGGCTCCGGGAAAGTCTTGATCTTCGGCTACATCTTTGCCACGCTCATGTACTTCCCACAAGGCTTCGTGACCAGCGTCTGGATGTTGGGAATTCTACGATTCATGATTGGGATTTCCGACGGCGCCCTCTTCCCCGAAATTCAGGTTCTCTTGACGAAGAACACCCCCGTCACGCTGACCTCGACCGTTTTCAGCTGGAACCAGTCGTTTCAATCAATCGGAAACATGCTGGGGGCGCTCCTCGGCGGTTGGCTCGCCGGAATCTTTAATTACAACGCCGTCTTCTTCTCGACCGCCCTGCTGATGCTGGTTAACCTGGCCTTGCTCTGGTGGCTCGCACCGGAGATTCGGCACCATTCATCGCAAGCCTCTACGGAATAGTAAAGAGTGGGCCAGAAGGCGGTTAGCTGGCGAGCATTAAGGCTGATAGCGGAATAATCCCGGGTTTGGATTGTTTGGCTATCAGGTTTAAGCGGAGTCAGCTGCCTTCTGGCCCACGTTTCAGCAATATAGTTTAGGAGAGCGAAAAAAGAGCCTGGGATTTTGTCTCAGGCTCCTTTGCGTTTGAAATTATTTAACTAAAGGTTGGAAGTTCAAAGCGAGCTGGCAGATCGTTTCTCTGGCAGCCAGAGCTGTCTAGCTTGCGTTTAGCCCGCGAATCGTTCATCCAAAAGTGGCACTGCTTCGGCGACAATTGGCGCCACACCCAGCATGGCGCTCACACTGCCTAAGCCTTCAAACAAGTCGGATTCAATGCCCGATGCCAGTAATGTCCGTTGGGCCGTGCGCAGTTCGCCCGGTAAGTCTTCGATGTCATCGGTCCGACTGACTAGCACTAGCACACGCGGTACCGCTACCGCTTGAGCCGCAGTGATGACCGTTTGGACAATCTCCGTCAAATGAATGGTGGGCGCTAAAGCCACGACCATGTCCTGATCCAGCATGACAGCGCTTAGGCCGCCCTCGTCCAGTACTTCTCCTGTGAAGCCAGTAATCCCTGCTGGTAGGGCCACGTCACTGGGCGTATAAACCGTCAAGTCAAGTGCTGTATTCTCATTGAGTTGACGGACAAACGCCTGACTAGTAACGTCTAAGGGTCCAGCAATCAAGATTCGTTTCAAGTTCGTAACTCCCTTTCCAAATTAACTGATAAATAAGATTATAAGGGGTTATAGTAGGTCGAAGGCAAGCTTTTTTTCAAAAAAATTTCACGAATCTAGCATCCTTTCCCGCCAGTTTAATAAGGCGTTTCTTATAAAAAAGCAGAATAAGTATGTTATGCTTAAATTGGAAGGTAACTGAGAAAAGCTGAAACAGCGGTATTTATGAACTTCTCCACTGGCGTAAGCTACTTCAACCCCCGACTATTATCAACACTAAAAATTGTTATCTTTTGGAAAACGTTAAGGTTTCGTGTACAATGGCTATATTCATAAGAGCCTAGCGCTTCAAATACGACCGGTCCCCAGGTTGCCTCGCTCAGCGTGCGCCACTTGGACGCACCGGTCGTTATTTCTATGCTTTCGGCACCTTTACCGGAAGTGTGACATCATTACACAGGAGGTTAATCTATGCTACTTTCAATGGAACATCTACGTAAGGAATATCCCAACGGAAAGATTGCCGTCGACGACTTCAACCTTGAAGTCGATCGTGGTGAATTCATTTCATTCATCGGAACGTCTGGTTCTGGGAAGACCACGACCATGCGGATGATCAATCGCATGTTGCACCAGACTTCGGGGACCATCAAGATCGATGGTAAGGATATTTCGAAGATGGATCCAGTCAAGCTACGGCGTTCCATCGGCTATGTTATCCAAAACATTGGCTTGATGCCGCACATGACGATTCAAGAAAATATTGAAATTGTCCCGAAATTACTTGGCTGGTCCAAAGAAAAACGGGCCGAGCAAGCGAAGAAAATGATTAATTTGGCACAATTGCCAGAAGACATGTTAAATCGCTACCCTGGCGAACTCTCCGGTGGGCAGCAACAACGGATCGGGGTCGTTCGGGCCCTGGCCGCCGACCAAGAAATCATCTTAATGGATGAACCCTTTGGTGCCTTGGATCCCATCACACGGGAATCCCTACAAGACCTGGTCAAGCATTTACAAAAAGATCTCGGGAAGACCTTCATTTTCGTGACTCATGATATGGATGAAGCCCTTCACCTGTCAACGCGAGTGGTCATCATGAGCCACGGAAAACAAGTCCAGGTTGACACGCCCGAAAATATTCTGCGGCACCCGGCCGATGAATTCGTCACCAACTTAATCGGTGAGGAACGGCTGATCCGAGCGCAACCCAACATTCTGTCCGTTAGTCAGATCATGCTGAAGAACCCTGCCGCTATCACGCCTGATAAGACGCTAGACGACGCCATCGACCTGATGCATGATCGGCGGGTTGATACGCTACTGGTCACCAACGCGGACGGCGTGCTACAAGGATACGTTGACTTGGATGACATCAACCGAATCGCCGATGCCACCACGCCCGTCAGCCGCTTCACCAACAAGGAAGTCTTCTACGTTCAGGCCAGCGCCCTCATTGGGGACACCGTTGACCGGATTCTAAAACAGGGGGTTAAAAACGTCCCCGTTGTCGATGCCCAGAAACATCTGGTCGGTATCGTCACGAGAACCGCGCTAGTCGATATCGTTTACGATGCCTTGCGTGGTGCGCCAGCCAGCGATGAGCAGCCAGCTTCACCCATTAACGCTGACATCCATGCTGCCGCCACTCACGAGGGAGGCGAATCCTCACAATGATTCACTTCTTACAAGTTTACGGCATGCAGCTGATCGACAAGACCGGCCAACACCTTTACATTTCCGCGGCCGCCCTCTTCTTGGGAATCATCGTTGCCGTGCCACTTGGGATCTTATTGACCCGGATGAAACACGGCGCCAATGCGGTTATCACGCTAGCCGGGGTCTTGCAAACTATCCCCGCCATGGCGCTGTTAGCCATGATGATTCCCATCTTCGGGATTGGGTCCACACCAGCCATTGTTGCCCTGTTCATCTACTCTCTCCTACCCATCCTACGCAACACGTACCTCGGGATGGAAGGCGTCTCACCAACTGTGCGTGACGCTGCCAAGGGGATGGGGATGACCTGGTGGCAATCCATGATTCGTGCCGAGATTCCCTTGGCCGCTCCCGTAATCATGTCCGGGATTCGACTGTCCGCAACCTACGTGATCGCGTGGGCCACACTGGCATCCTATATTGGTGCCGGTGGCCTGGGGGACTTTATCTTCAACGGGTTGAATCTCTATCGCTCCGACTTGATTCTGGGCGGTTCAATTCCCGTTATTTTACTGGCCCTACTCGTGGACTATTTGTTAGGCAAACTGGAAAATACCGTGACACCACGGCAATTACGATAGGAGGTCCGTCATGCGAAAACATTTACGTCAATGGCTAGCCGGACTCCTGGTTGCGATCGTCTTGTTGCCGTTCGGCGGGTGTAGTCTGCCCGGTCTGAGTGGCTCCGGCGATAACACCGTTCGGATTGCCTCACAGAACACGACTGAACAGCAGATCATGGCCTACATGATTCAAGGCATGATTAGCCATTACACAAAGTTAGATTCGACCATTGTCAACAACTTGGGCTCCGGGAATGTTAGTTTTAACGCTTTAAAAAACGATAATGCTGACATCTCCTCTATTCGATTCAACGGGACCGATTTAACCACCATTTTAAATGAAAAATTTGAACGGGATCCCAAGGCTGTTAACAGTATCGTTACCCGCGAATTCCAGAGTCGCTACCACATGACTTACTTCAAGTCCTATGGCTTCGCCGACACCTACGCTTGGATGGTCAAGAAGAGCTACGCGAAGAAACATCACTTGAAGACTGTCAGTGACTTGCAAAAGTTAGCGCCTACCATGCGCGTCGGTATCGACCAAATCTGGCAGAACCGACAGGGTGACGGTTATCCCGCCTTCCAAAAAGATTACGGTTTCAGCTTCGGCACGGTCTACCCGATGCAAGTTGGGTTACTCTACGACGCCTTGGAAGCCGATAAGATGGACGCCATTCTGGGATACTCCACCGATGGTCGGGTCGGCAGTTATCATCTAACCTTGTTAAAGGATAACAAAAACTTCTTCCCACCTTATGATGCGAGTCCAGTGGCGACTGATGCCATCTTGAAGAAACATCCTGAACTCAAGCCGGTCTTGAATCGTTTGGTCGGCAAGATCTCACTGAAGACCATGCAGGACCTGAACTACAAGGTCGATGATCAACTGGAAGAACCACAGACGGTTGCCAACGACTTTCTGAAACAACACCACTACTTTGAAGGGGGGAACTAGGCATGAAAGACATGGGCTTATTCAGTCAGTTAATCTATTACTTCTCGCACAACGGGATGTACGTCCTCAGTCAATTCAACCAAACGTTCCTCGTCTCCATCTATGGGGTGTTGTTCGGGGCCATCGTAGGAATTCCAATTGGGATCTGGATCTCACAGAACCGGAAGCTTTCCCCCGTCATCATTGGGATCGCCAATGTGATTCAAACGATTCCTTCCCTGGCGATGCTATCCATCTTGATGTTGGGACTGGGACTCGGGCAAAATACGGTTATCGCGACCGTCTTTCTTTACTCCCTGTTACCAATTATCAAGAACACCTACACTGGAATGCTCAGCGTCGATCCGGACGTCTTGGACGCCGGTAAGGGCATGGGAATGACTCGTTTTCAAATTATGAAGACCATTCGGATTCCACTATCGCTTTCCGTAATTATCGCCGGTATTCGAAACGCCCTAGTCTTGGGCATTGGGATTACCGTGATTGGATCCTTCATTGGTTCCGGCGGTCTGGGGGACATCATCGTCCGTGGGACCAACGCCACGAACGGGGGTGCGATTATCCTGGCGGGGGCATTACCGACCGCGTTGATGGCAATCATCACGGATCTGGTCCTCTCCTTCATCGAAAAGCGCCTCACGCCAAAGACGTCTTCGGAGAACTAACTTGGGTTTGCCATTGCCTCCGGGCCGGTGAAAACTGGACTGGGGCGCTGAGGGCAAAAGTTGTCGCCTGCGGTTGCCAGAGATTCCGCCTGCTGTGGGGACCGCCTGCAGCCAAAGTACGGGCTTCCGGCTCGGCTGGCTGCATCCCTGGCCTCCTCCGGCTAAGCTATCTTTTGCCCAGGACCATTAGTCTAATTCACTGTACATTTTTCAATCGCATACACAGTGATGCTCCTCTGACCAACGTCTTTGACGCTCACGCTTCGAGGTGGAAAAATACCTACCAGTCCTAAATCAAATCTACTATTCCTGTAGGGTCGACAGTTCACTGTTGGCCCTATTTATTTTGACCTAAACCCAAGTCCAAGCATCCGCTCTAGCGTTCCAGTCCCCAAGTAAAGCACTAGAAAAAGGAAGAATCGGCAATTACGTATTCCAATACTCACAGAAATTGACCACGCCTTGGCATGGGCTAAATCTGTGTTAGCCGTGAGGGTGGGGAAAATAGACTCAGCCGTGGGAAGTGCCTTAGCGATTTATCGCTAAGGCACTTGGTGGGATTGAAACTCGCTTCTCAGAGGTTCAATCCCAAGCTTGGAGACCGCTCTATGGCTCCAAGCGCCCGCCCTAGCGTTCCAGTCTATTTCCCCCACCCGGTAAGGCGCCATTAAAACCCAATTTACCCTCTGCCAAACGCGTGGGACAAATGTTCTGTGAAAATTTGGTATACTGGAACAAACTTCAAACGAAAGAGGGACCCCTTCCCGTGACCCGACTCAAACAAAGTGCTATCGATTTTTCCGTAGGCACGTTGAACTTTCTGGCAAACATTGGTATCATCCTGCCCTACGTTCTCATCCTCGCCAAGTGGCAACAAACCCAAAGCGAGACGTACCTGATTGCCCTCGTGGCCTTCTACATCTCCCGAGCGGCCAGTATCTTCTACACCAAACGCCTGAACTTGAAGGCGAGTACCTATCTGATTCTCAGTCTGACCCTCGGTGCGGCCGGAAGTCTAATCTTCGCCGCCACTTCCCTGCTGGGCTGGTTGATTATCGGCAGCCTATTGTGGGGCTACAGTGCCGCCACTATCTGGCCGTATTTTCTGACCGTTAAATTACACCTGACGCACATCGCCAATTTTAAGATGAAACGCCTCTATTGGGTGATCTTCGCCGGATTGGCCCTGATTATCGGCGCCGACGTGCTGGCTAAATTCAACTACACGATGACCTTCATCCTGCTGGGTCTCCTCTATCTGGTAGCATTGCCGGGCGGACTCCTGTTGCATAACTTCACCAGTGACTTCTACCAGGCGACCCCGCACCACGTCCACGGTCTGTCGCAAACCTGGCGCTGGGTGCTCTCCGTAATCTTCTTTGCTGTCATCGCCGTGCTGACCACGCTGCGTAAGGCCGCCGTCACCATCCCCAGTTGGCTGATTCTGGCCATCATTGGCGTGGCACTGGTGATTCTGATTGTCGAACTGGTTGCCGACTGGCACGTCCTGCCGAACTATAAAATGCGGCTCCTCAATCGAGGGTTCCTGGTCAGCCTGGTTCTCCTGTTCAACAGTTTCTTTGCCTATTTTTATCTGGGTAACGCTGGGATGTACGCCGTCTTCGCTGTGTACCTGCTGGGATTTGAAACGGGCTTCACCGTCTTCACCTTACTTGGCCACCACGATGCTCGTCGCGCGCGTCACTTTAGCCTAATCAGCCTGATGACCGGTCAAGTTCTCCTGTTGGTGCCGTGGATGGGCACCTATCTGCTGGGCCTACTGCTGATTACCCTCTACGTGGGCTATGACAACCCCACGCTCAACGAGACTCTCTATGGCCTCGACAGCATCGACACGGACAGCGCCATCATCCACAAGTATCGTTTCTCCACGTATGGCGGTTTGCTCTGCCAATTGGCCATGTTTGGCCTGCTCGTGGCCGTCAGTGCCGTGGCCGGTCTATCGATCCTCGACTTCTTCAAACCGCGTGACACCAGCAATTTTCCCCTGTATTTCTACGGTCTGAGTTGGCCGCTAGTCCTCGTCTCCCTGATCATATCCGTGGGTAATCTACGATCGAAATCCCCGGTAAAAACTGAAACCCAGTCTGAATAAGGCTGGTTTTTTTGGTTGCCACCACTGCTAAACGGTCCCCCTACTACTACCAATGTAAAAAATTCGAATTTGGTCTCATTATTTTGCTAAATTGACTTCATTTTCGTTTCAATCTCGAATTGATGAAGCCCTATCACCATAATAATGACGCACCCTACCAAAAAATCAGGCCCCCAGCTAACGACGATCTGTCGCTGACTGAGTGCCTGATTGCTCTCTTCTATTTTACTGATAACGCTTGATTAGTTTGGAATCGTTTCGACCCATTTTTTAAGAATAAAGATGTTCAAGACGACTTCAATGCCAGCCACAATCAACACACCCAGAATATTAATCAAGAAGTGCGTGGTTCCGCCACCATCGACCAGTTGGCCGAAGTTATTGAACTCATAGAGTAGGAACCCAATGACCCGCACGACCAGGTAGATCACGATCACGTATAGAATCACGTTGATCAGCCACCGGCTGGCACTTGGCAGGAAGTTATTGGTTGCACTGATCGCCAAGTGGACCAGCGAGATTGTCGTCCATCCCAGGATAATCAGGGACAGGCCCATAATCATCAGTCCCACACAGACTTTAGTGGCTTCTGCTGTGGAATAATTTGGCCCACTTATGGTT
Source organism: Levilactobacillus muriae (assembly GCF_045862015.1). Lineage (NCBI taxonomy): Bacteria > Bacillati > Bacillota > Bacilli > Lactobacillales > Lactobacillaceae > Levilactobacillus > Levilactobacillus muriae. Next base: position 60,285 of record NZ_BAAFRU010000001.1, on the reverse strand, counting down.
CTTAACATCTCCGTCAGATACGTGTTATCCACGGCCTCCGCAATCAGGTAAATAATCAGTTGGGTGATCCCAAAGTAGATGAACATCACCAGTGATGACAATAAATTCGTTAAGTAAAGCTTGGTGTCTCCCAGCGGCAAAAGCCGGTATGTATCGCGTGTGTAGACCCGTTCAATTCGGACGGACAACAGAACGAAGGCGATGGCAAAGGCCACCATGGACCAGGCTAGCGCCACCCCAAAGGTTTCCCCGGGTTGGATGCCCCGAGTGGCAAAACTCCAGAGCAAGGTGACCGCCACCACGGCAATGTCCGCCACCAATAGCCAGTTGATCAGGCGGAAACGGTCGCGGCTCATCACCTTCAACAATGCTGTAAATTTAGTCATGGTCCGCACCTCCTTCAGCGTACAAACTCTCGTAGTAATCCTCGATACTCAAGCCAAACTCCTCACGGATCGCGTCACTTTCCTTATGTGCGTATACGGTTTGGTCCTTCACGATGACAACTTCATCCAGAATTGGCGCAATCTCCGAAACGTAGTGGTCACTGATGACCATCGTGGCGTCGGCCGGTTTCCATTTCAAAATACTACTGATGATCCGCTTACGACTCATGCTATCGATACCACTAAACGGCTCATCCAACAGGTACAGCTTGACCTGTCGTGCGAGGGTCAAGGCAATAATTACCTTTTCCTTCATTCCTTTGGACAAGGCAGCCAGCTTCAGACTCGTGTCAATCTGCAGGAAGGTCACTAGCTCTTCGAAACGGGTACCATCGAAGTCTGGGTAGACCGTGCGGTAGAAGTCTGCTACCCGCTCCACCCGCGTACTGGCCGCAAAGCCTCTGAGTTGCTCGGTAAAGCTGACGTGGCTCTTGTGGTGTGCGGTAGACGTATCACCACAAACGGTGATGGTTCCGAAACCTTTCGCACTCCCCGTGATCAGCCGCATCAGCGTCGTCTTTCCGGCCCCATTTTCACCAAGTAGCCCAATGATTTTTCCAGGTTCAAGGGTCAGATCGACATCGTGCAGAATCGTCTTAAAGTTATGCTTGTACCCGACTTGATTGATTGCTAGAACATTAGTCATCCTGTTGCCCCCTTTGTGCGATATATTGTTTCAGACTCGCAATGATTTCTTGATCCGATAAATTCAAAGCGTGTAACTGCTCATAGGCCCGTTCCAATTGATCCATGATTAAGTGCTCCTTTAATTGTGTAATGCGTGACGTCTCCGTCGTGACGAAGTTGCCTTTCCCTCGCTGGGACGTGATAATCCCCTCCGTGATCATTTCCCCAAGTGCGCGCTGAACGGTGTTGACGTTAACCGTCAAGTCCACCGCTAATTGACGAACTGCTGGCAACTTTGCCCCTGGCGCCAGCTGACCGGTCATCATTTCGTGATACAGATGATTCTTGATTTGATAGTAAATGGGGACCTTATCGTCAAACTTCACGTTCGGTCGCCTCCCTAGTGTTATATTTTACTAGTACACTGTAACATTAATATTCTGGTTTGGCAAGTCTTGGTGTCGAGATATAGCCGGCTATGCGCCCACCATCTCATTCTAAAAGTCGCTAAGCCATGGTTAACGCAGAATTCTTGCCAAAAAAAATCGTCATCATCCGAGTGGGATTTTGACGATATGTGACGTTATCCTTGGATTAACGTGATCTGCCGGCCATCGATCCGTAACAGACCGTCCGCCACCAATTGTTTGAGTTGGCGACTCAGTGTTTCCGGCGTGATGCCTAAGAAACTGGCAAGTTCCTTTTTCTTTTCCGGTAACGTGAATTGGCTGGTGTGTTGTTCCTGTCCAACTTGTTGGAGATACGCTAGCACACGGTTCTTGGACTTTAGATTACCTGTGAGGGCGCTGACGGATTCTAACGCCGTCAGTCGGTCTCCCAGAATATTCAGGAGGTTATAGGCCACGGTCGGTACCCGATGGAGCAGCGTCTGAAAGTCTGCCCGGCCAATCGAGCAAATCTTGGTATCCACCACGGCTTCGGCGTAGTTAAAATGTGCTCGTTGGGTAAACAACGCGGCCTCGCTATCAATAGCACCGTCACGTAACATATAGAGCACCTTCTCCTTGCCATTCTCATTGAGCTGATAGACCTTGACGCGGCCTTCATCGATGATCAGCATGCGGTCTAGTGGCTTGGTTGGATCGTAGAGGACACTTCCCCGCTTGAACACCCGTTGGTGAACAGAGATCTTGGTGAGCTCAGCAAGATCAGCATCGGCCAATCCCTTAAAGATGGGCGCATTCTGTACACATTTAAACGGATCGTGAGTCATCTTTTACCCCTTTCTTGATAATTATCAATTTTTTAATGTGTCTTTTATTATACACTAGACCCATCACTTCGAGGAGGTCATTACATTATGAAAATCTATCAAGCAAAAATCGTGCCACTTAACGAACAGGCCATTGGTACGGCAGCCCACGGGTCGGCCGTCTTCATCATTAATGACGACCAGTTGACTATTCACATTGAAATGTTCGATACGCCCGCTAACCTCCAGCATTGGGAACATTTCCACGGCTTTCCCGATGGTAAGGCCGCGGCCATTGCAACGAACGCCCAAGATGTCAACCACGATGGCTTTGTTGACCTCCCCGAGACCAGCGCCGTCTCGGGCACAACCATGGTTCCTTTCGACGCAGCGCCTCACGAAATGAATATTCCAAACGATAACTATCCCATCTCAGATGCTAATGGGTACTTCGCCTACACCAAGGTCGTACCGCTAGCTGCCCTTAATTCCCAATTCAAGGCAACATTTGACGACGGCGAGTTGGCCTTGGACAAACGAATCATCTACATTCATGGGGTGACCGACGATGTTGACTTGCCGGACACAGTAGCCGGCGCAGTCGGCCACTACTCTACCCATGTCACGTTACCAATCGCTGTTGGGAAGATTGTAGCTATCACTGAGGGGTAACGGCGATCACCTGTAGCTGAACAACCTTTTTGTCATAACGTTGGCAGGTCCAAATCGTTCCAACCTTTTCTTTACGTACTTCGTCATTTATCTATTTTCAGTTTTAATACGATAACGGGGCGCCCTAAATGGGCGGTCCCGTTTTTATGGCCGTTCTACAAAAAACGGTGTCACCCGAAGGCAACACCGTTGTGGTCAAAATCAATTTTATTTATTCTCACGGAGCAACCGCGCCTGCCACCGAACGACAGCCAACAAAACGATTGCAATCAACAGGAACATACCAAAGACGCTGGCTAAGAACACCTGTGATTCACCGGTTTGTGGCAACCGTCCCGCAACGAGATCAGCTGTACCGGAGTGAACGACACTAGCGACAGCGCCGGCCGGTTTATTGGCCGTACCGTGGCCACTGGTGACACTGGTCGTGGGATACTTTCCACTCGGAATATCGGTGTTGATGGTGTCACCATCGTTGCCAGTTGTAACTGCTGGCTTCTTTCCTGGAGTGTTTGGATCCACAGCATCACCATCACCACTACTATCCGTACCAGTGCTGGTATTTCCACCAGAACCACCGCCATGGGGATTATTATTCACAATCGTAATCCCCATGCTGGTACTGCCCATGTTGCCAGTATTGGTCGACTCAGCAAGCGCCGTTGTTCCGAATCCAAGACCCAGAGCAACCGCAACTACTGCCACAAGTCGCCTAATGATTTGCTTCATGACCGCCGCCTCCTTTCGAGACTGCCTTTACTTCTCTTCCTCTTCATCATCCTTACGTCGCTTACGCCGAATGAGGTAAATAATCAATAGGATCAGGAGAACTAAGATCAGCATGGCCAATGCGCCGAGTCCGACAAGTAACCAGATGTTAGGGCCCTGATTATCCACTGAGTCCTTATTGTACTTGTCAGCCTGCGCTTGAGTAATCGTAAAGTTCCGGTCAAACACCCACTCGTGGTCGGTATTCTTAACGACCATATGAAGATGGTAGTGACCGGCTGCTAGCGCCGTCTTCCCATATAGCATTGGATAACCATAAGTCGTGTTTGGCGCCATTTGGACATTCTCTCGCTGAGCCTTCTGAACAACCTTACCACCATCACGATTCGTAATCGTCGTCGTGGTCTTAAGATTAGGAATCATTACCGCTGTTGTATTTCGAACATTTGCAATGATACCTCGGTGATAGTTACTTAAACCAGCACCAACCTTGCCTAAACTCATTGATGGATCGGGCACCTGGCCCAACGTATACTTCATTCCAATAACATAGGAGTACTGACTTTGTAAATTCCCAGCACCCTTAACATTACCAGTTACCTTACTGTCAGTCCGTTGGAAATACCATCCACCTAGAATGACGCCGTTAAAATTAGTCTTAGGAATCTTAACGTTAGCTGTAACGACTTTATAACCCTTCGCTGGAACAGTAATCGTTTTACTTCCTTGAATCTTCGTAAGGTCACTCATCTTATAGCGCAACGAGGAATCAAAAGTTTTAGCCGAATTCACATAGTCAATCGTCCCAGCAGAACTGGTCCAAGCTGTGTGAATGGCCGTCTTAACCGTGATATCCTCATTCGTAACATTATAAACTTTTACTTGAAGCGTCTGCGTCTTATTAGAGTTCATTCTCAAGTCAAAAAATGAATTCTGTTTATTCATTTGATTACTTGGTAGCTTAGCAGCTACACTATAGCCTACATTGTTGGTGGCTGCCTGTGCATTATCTCCTAAAGAGAATAGCCCCATACCGATCAACGCAACAATCGCCAACAAGACTAACCTAACTCGCTTAAATCCTAACATCCCTACACCTCTGCCTTACCCTAGTTAATGCAAATCTTGTAATATCTTTATAATACTACACTCACAAGCAAAAAGGTGTTCATTCGCACAGAATGGACACCTTTCATCGCATTTTGAAAATTAAGCACCTGGGGTGTCGCTTAAGGTCCAGTTTAATTTACCAACGTAAGTACCAGTAGCAACGTTAGTAGGAACTGTTAAAGTAACATTTGCAGGGTCTAGTTGCATTGTGGTAACACCAGCACCGTTGCCCGTCTTGGCTGAGTAGATAGTACCTGGAGTACCATCAGTTGCTAATGCAGTCGTATTTGCCTTGTCAATCGTTGAACCATCTAGAACAGCCGAATTCTTAACAGTCGCTGCTGATCCATCCAAATCAAGCGTAGCACCCTTAAGGTCCCCAACCTTTGTATCGGTCAATGCTGAACTGTTCACTTGAACTGTCCAACCAGCATTAGTACCACGTGTGTCAGAAACTTCAGAAATCAAGTTCGTGTTTGTAGAAAAAGCAGTGTTACCAACAGTAACGACGTTTGTACTACCGTCAGCATTCTTGTTGCCATTCTTGATAGTCTGGGTTGTCCCAGAAGTTTGTGACTTAATTGGTGTATCAGCCGACCCAAAATCAATACTGTCGGAAACATACAGGAATGTTAAATCCCCACTTGGTGTAGTCCCACCATTGCCGCCAGGATTAGATGGATCAACAGTAGTCCCAGGATTGTTGGGATCAACTGGTGTAACATTTTCATTTGGCTTAGTGAAATGAACCGTACTATCTGTGGTACCAGTACCCGTAGTTGCCGCGTTAGCCGTAACTGGTGCAATGGCCCCCAATAATAATGCACTTGCTAATAAAATACTGCTTACTGTCTTTTTCATAATTAAGCACCCCTCATTTTGTGTTTAAATCCCTCAAAGTCTCTCAACAACAAATATTTAATAATTCTCGATTACTCCATAACCACTAGTCACCGCGAAGACTGGCTTCACTTAGTTAATGGGGAATCATTTCGTAACTGCCTCCTAGTCGGTGGTTACGCTTTACTAAATATGTAACAAGTTCATTATAACGTGGGAAGGTTTGCCTGTAAATAGTTTTTTTAACAAAAAGTGAAACTTTTTTAAAAAAATAGCGTTTTCACTATAAAAACCGTTATATCAGGGTGTGTAACCGTTATCAGGTTTGTTAGGGAAACTTATTTTAGCGCTAATTTATCAGCGTTTTAACAGATGTGGCTAAAAATTAGTCAGGTGATAAGGGATGACACCCCATTGTCATTTACCTGGATAATATTTTGACGAAATCCAGAAAAAAAGACCCCCTCACTGAGGCCTTTGCCACTTAATCCTGTGATTTCAAGAGCTGGTCAACGAGCTGTTGTGTCGCGGTAGAACGGCCTTTTTGGCGATCCTGAACGCGTAGATAATACTGATGAAGAGCCGACAATGTCACTGCCGCCGTTGCTGACGGTAAATCATACAGTCGATGATAAGCGGCTGTAACCGTTCCCATGTCGTCACCCCCGTGCACGAGTCGCCGTAATTGTTGCGGGGTCACATGATTCTTTCGCGCTGGCACCCATCCGGTCGCCGGCTGCTGAGCGAGTCGTTGCTGGAAAGCCTGTTTCAACTTGGCTGGCCAATCCACAGGTAACGGTTGCCCGGCCGCGAGTTCTGCCCTGATCGTTAACAGCTGCGGATAGACCGCAATCGGAACCTGTCGCCCCTCCCACGTCTGCTGCAACTGGGCCAATCGCGCCTGCCGCTGTCCCGCCGTCAGGTCAAAACCCACCGCCGCGTTGAAGACATCATCGTCCCAATCTCGTTGCCGTTGCGCCGCTAACTGACGGGTGATCCGATTCAGGTCCGCCACCAAATAGCGGGGAACGATCTGTAACCGTGCCGCCTTGATCTGGCCGCTTCGGGCAAACTCTGTCGCCATCACGCCCAACTGATAGGAATTGACCAGTTTGCGCAGGGCTACCGGCATCTTAATCGCCGCCAACTCCTGTTTGAAGACGGCCAAGGTCAGGTGTTGGGTCAACAAATCCGCGACCGCCGCCAAATATTGTCGATAGTCCGCCGCATCTCGCAGTTGACGCTCCGCATTGGATTGGGCCGCATTGGCCGCTTCCCAAGCCGCCCGCTCCTCCTTGACTGCCAAGTCCTGCTCCCGTTGGCGTTTATCCTGAGCAAGAACTTCCTGTGCCGCCGCGACATCCCGGTCGGCCGTTTGAAGCTGACCGTACTCTGTCAAATACGGCGTGAGTTGTGCGTCCGGTAACTCCTGCGTTTTATGGCGTAAATATCCCGTTACCGTAGATTTCGTGCCATTGTGTACCCAACGTTGCCGTCCGCGATGCGTCTCCGGCAAATTGGGCAAAGCATCCGCCGTCCACAAAATTTCTGGCACCACTGGATAATGTTCTGTGAGCTTATCGTACTGGGCTACCGCGTGGAAATTATCCTCGGTGGTGATCGCCATCAGATACTGCATCTCATCGCTCATGAATTTTTTGACGCACTCCGAGCCGACCAAAATCTCGTGGCCGGTCACCCGCAACACCACGTGGTATTCGTAGCGGACCGGCTTGTGGCACAGCGCACAGTGATGCCAGTCCGTCCGATTCTCGCTAGCATTGATGGCGTACGGTAAGCGCGCCATCAATTTCCACGCTAGACTCCCGGTCACCAGCCAGTCCACCCGTTGTTCGGCAATCACCTCACGTGCTGATCGTGTCAAAAAATCACTGGTCTCCTTGATTGTGGGGTGCTCGCGCAATAGCGGCAGGACGCGGGTCAAGTCCGGTAAAGCCAGTGCGGGTTGCGTTAATTGGAGAAACCGGTTCTGAGCCGGCGTGAGGAGTGTGATTGCCATGAAAAAACATTTCCCTTCTGCGTTAAAAGTCGTCTCATAAGCATAGCATATTTTATCAGCGCGGAGAACATACGTTTCGATATTTCGTCAAAAAAAGGGCGCACATCTCTGCCGTCCTGAAGTGCCCCCCCAAGGTTGGACACAGAGAGTCCAACCTTGGGGGGGCATTTTAACCATTTTTTTGATATCAAGCCAATTTTTATTTAGATGTGAACCATCATTACGGCTCCACCAATCAGAATCGCCAGGCCAATCACTTTGGGAATCAACTGCTTTAGATTGGCTTCTTTCAGAACCACGACACCAAGGATAGTTGCTACCACCACGTTCAGTTGTGTCAGGACGAAACCGTTAACCAAGCCGTTTAGACTCAACGACATCAAGTAAGTTCCTGCCGCGACGGCGAAGATAAAGCCCGAGGTAATATTACGCAATCCCCAGGGATCTTGCCCCGGAATTCGTTTACGCCCAACTATGTAAATCGTTAGAGCCCCGGCCATCATCCCCAACGTCTGTGGCAGAAAACCGTTGAGCCCCTTAGCCACCGTGTAGTGCGGGAACCCGGAGTACCCCCAATAACCGACACAGGTCACCACCAGCATCGCATAGGCACCAAGGTCCTTGCGTGACACGTGGATCACACCATTGCTGATCATGACCCCGGCCAAGATAATCAGGAGGGCAATCACGCCCAGCACGCTATCGTGCCAGCCGACCCATTCACCGAAGACCCAGCCACCAATCAGGGAGTTCCCGATGATCTGGAGCGCTGTGGAAAAGGGCACCGCGTTGTTAACCCCAAGCGCACCGTAGCCCCAGTACTGACCGCCTTGACCGATACTCCAGCAGACCCCGGAGACAAAGTACAGCAGGAAATCCGTGAGGCTATAATCATAGTGAAAGATCAGCTGTAAAACAATGGCGCTGATCACGCCCCCCACACTGGTTCCCAACAGTTGTTCCGTCCAGTTGCCGCCAGTTCTCCCCTGCATCCAAATGGGTAAAATCCCCCAAAATAACGCGGGCAGTAGACCAATGACGATATTCATCCCGATCACCTAATTTCTAACTTCAATAGGTTTAATCGTACGCCATTTCTGAAAGCGCTGTCAATGATGATTCTATAAGTTTTTCGTTGAATTTAGGGTTTGGCTTAGGTGATAGCCCAAATCGCTTGAACATTGGCGGGAAGCTGTCGACAACGAGAGACGATTGCATTTGGCGGTTTTCAGGCGAGCTGGAAGCCCGTCCTTCGGCTGGAGGCGTTCCCCACAGCAAGCGGAATTTCTGGCAGCCGGAGCGCGACTGTTTTCACTAATTTAACGGTGACAATTCCTACAGTCGCAAGAGTAAAGCGAGCATTTTGGCTTTCACCCTTTAGTCACCATCATAAAAGGTGACGGTGCTGTCTAAATTTCCAACAACAACGCCACCTTTGTATAGATCAACTTTTTAAGATTAGGCTGCAAGCACGTTCTTTGCCCTAAAGCTTGCCGTTCATAAACTGGGCTTCACCATTCCCAAAGCTCCAATCGGCCTTGGTGTTGCTGGTGATATTGATCAAGACATCGGTCGGGGGCACGCCCGCACCAGCTTCCAGTTCTTTGACTAACCGCGCGTAGAACCGTTCCTTGTCGGCCTCTTCGCGGGGACTGGATGTCAGACTGAAGATTAACGTCTTTTCCGTCCGGTCAAAGCCTAATCCCACGTCCCAAACGATCATTTCTTCTGGGTCGTGTTGTGTGACAATCTGGTACCGGTCGCGGGGCAACAGATGTAGCTCCTCCGTGGCCACCTTGTAGGCAATGTCCAAAATAGTTTTGATTTCGGCCTTACTTCGACCTCTGTACATATCGATTCGCATTAATGGCATGGTTTCTATCTCCTTCTTGCGTTGTCTTTTAACTGGGCCGGTTGAGCAAGACGACTTCATTTCGCCCCAGCGTCATTCACCAGCACGGCTTTACCTGTAAATATAGCAGAAACACGTTGCTTTTTGGGCTAACGTGACTTGCATGGGTGTGGCCTTAGCGCCATAACCCTTAACGACAAGATTCAGTCTACTCGGAAACACTAGAGAAAGAATTGATAATTATCAAGTTTTTCGATAATTTTTACTATACTACCGACTTGTCAAATCAACGGCTTTGGTCGCAGTATACCTCATGCCCATTTTACTTGCTCCTAGTTTTACCAGCATCAGACATTTCCCACGACGTTTAATTTTCAGCCGACCAAGCCTTCAGTGCCACCCCGGTCCGGGAGTCCGCCTGCGTAATAGCCTCTCGCGGCGTCCCACTATACTGGATGTGTCCGCCATAGCGTCCGGCGTCCGGGCCCACGTCGATCAACCAGTCCGCCTGACTGATGACCGCCAAGTTGTGTTCAATAATAATCAAGGAATTGCCCGCCGCAACCAAGTCGTTGAATAACTTCATTAGTCGCGCCGTGTCCTTCAGATGTAGACCAGCCGTGGGTTCGTCCAGCAGGTAAATGGTTCCCTGCTTGCCCAACTCAACGGCTAATTTCAACCGTTGAAGTTCGCCACCCGACAGCGTCGTCAGGGGTTGGGCCAGTGTCAAATAACCCAAGCCGACACGATCCAAATTTCCCAATTGACGCGCTAACTTTGGCGTATCTTTGAAGAAATCCGCAGCCGCCGTCACCGACATCTGAAGCACTTCAGCAATCGTTTTGTCCCGGTAGTGATACTGCAGGGCTTCTTCACTATACCGTTTGCCCTGACAGAGCTCACAGGTCTGGACGACCGGATCCATGAATGCCATGTTGGTGATGGTAACGCCCTTCCCCTTACACCGGGGGCAGGCCCCCTTACCGTTGTAGCTGAACATACTGGTGCCGACGCGCCCATTTGCTTGGCTAAATAGCTTCCGTATCTCGTCCAAAATACCCAGATAGGTTGCCGGCGTCGACCGAATGTTAATGCCAACTGGTGTCTGAGCTAAGTCAATGTAGTCCTCATGTAACTGCTGTTTGAGCGCCGTGACCAACGACGACTTCCCGGAGCCCGCGACACCAGAAATGACCGTCATCACGCCTAACGGCACGTCCACACTCACGTCCTGTAAGTTATTCTCAGTCACGTGCCGGAGAGCCAGCCGCTGGCGGACCGGTCGTTCGGGACCCCATTCGTGCGGTCGCCGCAGCCAGTTCCCCGTCAGTGTGTCAGAGTCCAACAGCTCCCGATAGGTCCCGGTAAACGTAACCGTTCCGCCACCCTGACCAGCTTCTGGCCCCATTTCAACCACGTAGTCAGCAAATGAGATCATTGCCGGATTGTGTTCAACGACCAGCACGGTATTGCCCTTCTCCTTTAACTTTGTCAGGGCTTGCTTGATCAACTGAATATCGTGCGGGTGCAGGCCCACACTGGGTTCATCCAAGATGTAGACCATGTCGACCAACGCACTGGTCAGGTACTTGGCAATCTTGATGCGCTGCGCCTCACCACCGGACAGCGAGCTAGTCCCCCGATCGAGCGTCAAATAGCCCAGACCAATATCGACCAACGACTGAATCTTGGTGGTCAGTTCTCGCACCACATCGGTCGCCAGCGGTTCGGTAATCGCCTGTAAAAAGGCTAATACGTGGCGTAAGTCCATCGCTGCGACTTCCGCAATATTTCGCCCGTTGATGTGGTTGGTCAAGACCCCCGCCTTCAACCGTGTGCCATGACAGACCGGGCACGCTTTATGCGTCACGATCGCCGCGATCGCTTCACGATGATGTTCAGCTTCCTTCTTCCCAATGACCGACCGCCGAATCCGCGGCACGACACCCTCGTACAGTGCCGTGCGGGGAAACCCTTCCCCGGGGTGCTTCAGGGTCTGTTGCGGGGCATGCATGAGCATTTCATACTCGTCAGCCGTGTAAGCCTTAATAGGCTTATCGTCGTCAAACAACCCACTCGTCGCGTATCGCCGCCAACGCCAAGTGTTCGGGCCAAAGCTCACAAAGGTAATCGCCCCTTGATTGAGCGACTTCTCCGGATCAATCAGCTTACTTTCATCAATGTCATCGACGTATCCCAGGCCCTGGCAAGCTGGGCACATCCCTTGTGGCAGATTGAATGAAAAGCTATCGGAATACCCGATAAATGGCTTGCCGATTCGTGAAAATAAGAGCCGCAATAGCGAATAAATCCCGGTATACGTCGCCAACGTAGACCGCGCATTCTTTCCCAGTCGCTGCTGCGCAATGACGATAGCCACCGGCAAGTGGTCAATGTGCCCCACATGCGGTTGCCCGTATTTCGGCAAATACTGTTGCGTGAAGCTGGGAAACGTCTCGTTGAGTTCCCGTCGCGATGCCGCGGCAATCGTATCAAATACCAGTGAAGACTTGCCGGACCCTGATAGCCCAACAAACACCGTCGTCTGGTACTTGGGCACTCGCAGACTCACGTGGTGCAGATTATTTTGGGTGGCGTCTTGAATGTCAATATAGCCTTGTTCAAATGTTGGTTGCATGCCCGAACTCCTTTCGTCTTATGCCGTTTCTTCTTGTCCCGCTGGTGGTTGGTCGTGTTGCTGCGATTCTTGCTAGAGCATTTCAGTGCCTCGCCTGGTAGTGAAACGACACTTACATTACCAATCATCACGAGCCCTACCCGACTACCTTACCACACTCTAAAATTGCGCCAAAGTTCAGCGACTCGCAAGCAAAATTGCACAAACTTCGGGCCAAAACGCCTATACTCAAGCCTGTGATTACAACTACCTAAGGAGGAATCTTCAATGTCCTTATTTAAGAAACATCCACTCGATTTACCCGCTGCCGTGCTCGCTGGCGGCGCTGCTGGCATTGTATCCGGTCTGGTCAAGCTTGGCTGGGAAAACGTCCTGCCACCCCGAACCGAAGAACGTAACGCAACGAATCCCCCACAGGCCTTATTGGAACAATTCGGCATTCCTGCTAAAGTGACCCACGCCACCTACACTTACTCTGGGCACAAGCTACCATGGGTCAGCTACGTGATTCACTTTGGCTTCTCCACGACCTTTGCCGTGCTCTACCAAATCATCGGCGAAAAGTTGCCCTTCATCAAAAAGGACGCCGGCACTTGGTTTGGCCTGACTATCTGGATTGCCTTTCACGTCGGCCTGATGCCAGCGATGGGCACCGTCCCCGCCGCCAAGGACCAACCAACGGAAGAGCACGTCTCGGAGGCCCTCGGCCACATTGTCTGGATGGTCACCAACGACCTCGTCGGGGCAGAGGTCTACCGGCGCTTGGTGGCAGAGAAGCACAAATAGCAATTAAATTACTTTCCAATTGACTTGACGACTTGCCGTAATCGTAGCCTTAATTCTGGACGGATAATTTCTATATCCGTCCCTCACGACCACCTGGTAAGCCACGGGTAACATTGCATCTGTATCGAGCGCCGACAACCAATTTCACTATGGAGGTGTCGCCAAGGATGAGAACTTGGCAAACGAAATGGCCGGAACGCCTGAGCTACGGCCTTAGCGATGCGGCCGACAATCTGGTCTTCCAGATGATGACCACCTACCTGTTATTCTTCTACACTGATGTCTATGGTCTGTCCGCTAGTTCTGCCGCAATTCTATTCGTGGTCGCGCGGCTGGCCGATGTTGTGGAAAGCTTCATCATTGGTTTAATGATCGACCGAACCCATTCGAAGTGGGGGAAGAGCCGACCATTCTTTCTGTGGTATGCGTTGCCCTACGTCCTATTTGCCGTATTGACCTTCGTCACGCCACCATTTAGCGGCACCGGTAAACTCATCTGGGCCTACGTCACTTACCTGGGACTGGGCTTCTTCTACACGGCAGTCAACCTGCCGATTACCTCAATTCTACCGACCCTGACGCAAAACGACCACGAGCAAACGATGCTGGGCGTGATTCGTCAGTTCTGTGGGAGCTCCGTGCAAATCATCGTCGCCGTCTTCACGCTGCCATTGGTGGCGCTATTCGGGCACGGTAACCAACAGCAGGGATTTCTGTTAACAATTATTCTGTTTGGTGCCATTTCACTGGCATTGATCTGGAATACCTTTTTCCACGTACACGAGCGCTTCACCAATTCTGAACAGTCCCATCAGTCATGGCACAGCGTGGGAAAGATGCTGCGGCAAAATAAGCCTTGGTTGGTGATTTCAGTGGTTATCCTCCTCTACTGGGTGACGACGTCCATCAAGAACCAAACGACGATCTATTATTTCAAATACATTCAGCACAGTGAAGCTCTAGTTCCCTACGCTAATGGCTTCACATTCGCAGCCTTAATCGGCGTGCTGTTGATCGTTAACTCGGCCCAGCAATGGGGCAAGAAGCGCACCATGTTGAGTGGCATCGCGATTGCCGCGGTTGGCCAACTGATTCTGAGTGGCGGGGTCGTCAGCAATCATCTCCCCATCATCTTTGGCGGTATCCTGCTGAACTCGGTAGGCAACGGCCTGATTATCGGGCTGGTCTCCATCATGATCGCCGACACGATTCGTTACGGGATGGCAATGGGCATTCAAGCCGAAGGCATCCTGGCTTCCACCGATGATTTTGGCGTCAATGTGGGCCTCGGCTTGGGTGGCCTGATTACAGCGGGACTCTTCCACCTCTCGGGCTATACGGCTAACCACTCGCAAAACGTGGCAACCCAGCACATGATCACCCTGAACTACGCCTGGTTACCCCTGTTGCTTTACGTCGCGATGTTTGCCGTGCTCTTGCTCTACAATGAGCGAGAATTGCAGGCTAGAATTACACCGGTTGACCGTGATGCTTAGATTGTTTTTGGCAACACGACCTGCTGGTAGTACTAGAAATTAGCACGGCTGATTTCCCCGTATACTAATACCAATGTAAAAATCAGAAAATTTGTCTCATTATTTTCAAAATTAAGTCAAAAAAATCACCCATCACTTAGCGGAAAACGTTGCTAGTGGTGGGTGGCTTTGATTGTAAGGCGAGTTTACGAACTGGATGGATTGCCTAAAGTATTGAGATGGGGATAACTGGCAATTTATGACTTGCGGAACGTATTTTGTAAAGCTAAGTCTCCTGTCCGGCTATTTGCTTTTAATGGCTAGGTAGATTTGGGTCGTTAAACTTGCTCTCGTCAGGATGTCCGGAAACTTGCGGCTTCTGAAACGAGTTCAGTCGGGCAGGTCCCTCCGCTTAACCCAGATAAGCACCGGCTCGGCTCCGCCAATCTGGCACTTATCTACGTTAATGCTCAGGACCTACCGCCTTCTTCACACTCTGTTTCGAAACGAGTTCCGCAAGCCAGACTCTTCCGCTTAGAAAAATAAGTGACTCCTGTCCGGCGAGGCTGTTAATGGTTATTTCGACATAGTTCGTCAAACTTGCTCTCGCCAGGATGTCCGGAAACTTGCAGCTTTGGAAACGAGTTGCGCAAGCTAGATTCCTGCGCTTAACCCCATTAAGCACCGGCTCGGTTCCACCGAGCGGGCACTTAATGACGTTAATGCTCAGAATCTAAACGGCTTGCTCCACTCTCTTATAAATAAAAAAGCACCACGTCCGGCCCTACCTCTACCGAAAGCGTGGTACTTATTCGTATGCTTTAAAATTAGTCACTGGTCCGGCCGCCGTGTGTCCGGCCGCGGTTTGAGTTACGACGCTTATCATGTAAGCTGTCAAAGCCCACAAATCCTGCGGCAACAGCGCGGTCGTTTGCTTGGTGTAAGACCTTGATGAAGTGTTCTGCTTCGTCCTTACCGAAGAAGCCTAACCAGCGATGGAACCGTTCGTCAGTGGCTTGGGCCAAGTTCCGTTGAACCCGACTTCCAGCAGCCGTTAACGTGATATATTTTACCCGACGGTCGTTAGGATCTACTTTTTGCATTACGTAGTTTTCCTTAAGTAATACGTTGACCTGGCGAGCGATAGCGCTCTTGGAGACGCCCTCCAATTTGGCAAGTTCAACCAACGTTTGTCCGTTCTTACTCCGGGCAACATTTTCCATCACCATGAAGGCTTCAAAGGTCAGATTGTACTTTTGCGTCGGAATCGAAACGAAATCTCCGATATACTTGAAGATATGCATGTATAGATCGTCAAACTCTTTCTTCAATTCTGCTTCCGTTACGTTGTCATTCGTCGTCTCTGTCATTATAAATCCATTACTCCTTCTAGTTTCAGCGCCGGGCGCTGCCTATTAACGTCCTAATTTGCGTACAGCCCACGGGTCTTAATTTAGTCGAAAAGCACGGTCTCGTCACCGGTCAATATGAAAAATGTGGATAACCCTACTTATATTTCACTATCAAACCATCTTATCCAATAAAATTTATTTTAGAGGTTTCCAAAATCGAACACACGTTCTATAATAGAACTAATCATTTAATCGAGGACGTGATGAACATGCTCAGCCAGGCGCACCAACAAATTAAGCAATTACTTCAAATTGCTTACCAAAGAAATCAAATTACTACAATAAACGTTCATAACATTACCTATACGGGAACCGTCGATTTTATTTCACCGGCGACCGTCTACCTGGGACTGACCGCTGGCCGTTCCCGCGAGATTCCCCTAACCCAGATCAGTCAGGTCAAACTACACCAATTTCAATCTTGGTGGTATCTCTATGAGTCTACCGCACAGTAACTCCCTCTAGTATCGCCTCTCTTGGCAAAAAAATAAACCTTTTTTTAACAAATTGTTGGGATTTTATTTACAATTTGCCGAAAACGCTGTCTTTTCTGCTTTTAACCGGCTTTTTCACTCTTTTCCCAAACCCAAAAGGCGACAAAAATCACTGTGGAACCCCCTTGATTATACCGCGCAATCGTCATTTAATTGTGCACCACTTTATTCCGGCTGGTCACTTTTTTAATTTTGCATAGTTTGATTCATTGATAGGGTTCAACCGACTCGTCACAAAAATATTACCCTAAAACATAAAATCCCCCTATACCATTAGTAGTCGCCGATGGTATAGGGGGATTCTTTTAGTTAGGACAGTCAGTGACGCACTATTCCACGCGAATACTACCGTGAACTGTGTCGATCTTAACCGTGGCCGTCGGTGTCGTGCCGACTGCACCAATCTTATGATGACTATCATTCAGCGTTAATTGCGCTACGCGAGGAACCCGCACCGTGCCGTCATCGTTGCGCACATCGAAGTTATAGGCATCATTGGCCACCTCAACGTCAGTACTGCCATTTCCAGCGATGACCAGGTCGCTAGTTAAGTCGCTGACCTGCACGCTGACCCGACCGTTGCCGGAGCTCAGCCGCCCACCACCAGTCAGATTCTGAACGCGGATGGCGCCGTTTCGACTCTTACTCTCCAGCTTACCGGTAAAACCAGAAGCCTTAATCGATCCGTTGCGAGAATTCAGCGCCGCATCCCCCATATGGTTCGTCAGACGAATCGACCCATTCGTTGAGTCGATTTTCCCGGTTCCCTCAGTATCGTCCACCGTCACCGAACCATTCGTGCTGGTCACTTGGTAGTTGAGGGCCACCATCTGGTTGAGGCGAACCGAGCCATTGGTTGACCGCACGTTAAAGTTCATAACTTGATTGTTGAATGCCCGCACAGCTCCATTGGTCGCGTGAATCTCAAAGTCGGCGTTCGACCGTAGATCACTGACCTCTAGGCTACCGTTACCGGCGTGAACGCGAACATTGCCCTTCAGCGTACTGGGAATAAAGATCTCCGTCCGTACGTGCAGGGGCCATAGCCGTGGCCGATCCCCCTGACGCAATTCCAGCTGAGAACCATACTGTTTGCTGCGGAGGTAAAAGCGCTCGCTGTCTCTGCTCATGTACTCGTTGACCACAATTTCGGAGGCACTGGCCTGGCCAACCTTGACCGCGGCATCGGGATAGTCGATCACGACGTCCGTCACATCAGTTACTGCGAAGGATTGTGTGTTGACGAGCTTGAGTGCGCCAACGTAGGCCCGCTGTGGCCGCTCACCGTTAATCTTAACGTCATCACCATCGACATCGATAAAACCGTTGCCGACTGAGACGTGGTCGCCGTCGACTTGAACCAATTTGCCTAGATCAACCTTGTCATCACCATCGACGACCACGTGATCACCCCAGGTGACCTGGTCATCAGTGATGTGAAGCTTGCCGATCTGGACGTGTGAGTGACTGTTCCGGTCTGCACTAACGCCATCATTGGTATCCGTGTTAGTCGTTGTACGACCGCGATCGGCTCGTGTGCTGTCAGCATTGCCACTCTCTGCCTGCGTTTCAGCATCAGCCATCTGGTCCTCAGCGGCGACTTCCTTAAGCAGGCTGTCAATATCACCGAGTTGGCTCATGGCCTCATCGATGGCTTTGGCTGGTGTCGTGCCTTGATTGATCTTATCGGCCACGGCCTCAGTCAGGTCACCGACCAGCTCCTCTTTTAGTTCCGTTAATGCCCGCGATGGCTGGTACTGGCTGAAAAGTTGGTCCAACCGCGTGCGAATCTCCATTGTCATATCGTCCATGCTTAGTCCTCCTCGGTAATCTGACCCGTAATCAATTCATCAATAATCGGCTTGGCAAACTGCCAGGCGGCCTTCTTGTCTGCCAGCATCTCTTGCCCGACGGCCGTAACGTGATAGTATTTCCGCCGCGACCCCTGCGTCTCATCGCCCCAATAATCAGTCAACGCGCCGTTCTTCTCTAACCGTCGAAACACCGTGTAGAGCGTTGCTTCATTGAGTTCGTAATGGCTCTGGCTGAGCTCACGCACCCGCTTGGCCACCTGATATCCGTAGCTATCACCCTGCTGTAAAATATTCAAAACAATGGTATCCGTATGGCCCCGGATTAAATCCTTGGAGATCACCTCAGCCATGTTGCCACTTCCTTTCAGCTTTTCTTTGTTGGATATAATGTATCACATACTACTATGCGTGTCAAAGTAATTTATCTGAAATAGTAATTAACTTTTTAACTTGGGTCTGTCCCGTCCCTAGGCTCTGCTTCCTAGTATACTGTGAGAGACGTGAGGGACACTCCAAAAAATTTATTCGGAGGTCATTGGTATTTCGGCGGTATCATTGAATTTCATCCTAAATTGTCACCATAAGAAAGACCTCATCAAATAAACTGATGAGGTCTTTCTTGCCTTTTAGCATCGTATTTCACTACCAAATCTGATGATGCCGCTTTAAGACAGTATGACATTGAACTCTGTAGAGAACTATTCCCAGCAACAACCAGATTGCATCGATCCCCAAATCGATATAAAGTTTACCGCTACCGACAACAACATACTTAATTGTCTGTGAAAATGGGAAAAACAAGCTTATGATTCTAAGCCACAATGGGTAGTGATCGATTAGGATCAAAGTTCCGGCTACAATTGTTGCTAACGCACTAACTATATTCAAATAAAAATAAGGATTATTATTCTGCCAAGCCGCAATGGCTGAAAAGAAGCCAACAATTGTACCCGAAACCACTATGATTGGTGACATCGTTAGTGCACGAATAATTAATAGATAAGGTGCCCGAAAAACACTTAGAAGTACCAAGTTGATGCCAATCAGTACTAGACCAGCTAACATCGCAGTTGCAACTTTCGTCCCCCAATAGTGAAGCGATAGTGGCCGGTTCACTACCATTTCTAAATCGATTTTTAAATTCCGATCCATCACAAAAAGTTGTGCGATGCTTGTCATAGCTAATGTACCACCCGAAAGAACAATCGTTGCGACAGCCACCGGCCATTGCAAACTATTCGTATATTGTGCATTGATTAAAATGAGCAGACTGAGGCTAATTATTGGCATCAGGAGAAAATATACGAATCTAGTCCGCCAATTCTGCAAATAAGCAAGTGAAGAAAACTGCACTTTCATTTTTACATCAACCTCACATTCCCTGTACGTTTTGATAGCATGAGTACGCGCTTAGTCAGCAGCAAGGTGGTCACAACCCATAGTAAACAGCTGAATAGAAAAGCTGCTATATCGAATCGCGGAGACTCGTTTAAAAGTCTATGAATAGGAGCTGCTAAAGGAATTATCCACTGAAATGGTAAAAGAAAATTTTGAAGTATGGGGGCAGGTGAAAATAAGCCAGATAAAAGTAAAAGTGGAATAGTGATCAGCTCTTCATACACTATTGCATTTGTTGTAAGCAAGAAAAATGCGGCAATCAGGAGATCCATCAGCGCAGCGGCGGCCCAGAGCGCAATTACCGATATAATCAAATGTAGTGACACGTTGGTATGTGAAACGCCAAGAAAACTAGCCATTACATATGAAATTGGAAAAGCTAATAGTCCGAAACTGGCCGCAGGCAACAAAAGAGCCACCAGTGAGACGCGATCGTCAATACGCGTATTTGTTAAGTAAGGCAGTGTTCCTTGATAACGTTGAAATCCAATACATCCAGCCGCTGTCGTTGCAGATGACCATAGCCCAAAAATCCCACTTCGGACCCAAAGTGTTGGGTCATTCAGCTGATGTGAGATATAGGCAGCAACATACTGGAGAAGAAAGATTGATAGGGTGCTAGAAATTGTAAGCCAAAGAAAATACTGATTTGTCGCATATATCTTAAGGTGAAACCAAAAAAGACGTAAGAACCGCATACTAAGACCTCCGTAAATGTGGGGCGATAGCAAGGTACGATTCCTCTAGGGTTGCTGGACGATTGATATGATGTACGTTTGATTGCTGTACAATCTCTCTAACCGTCCCAGAAGTATAGATTTTCCCAGCCCCAATGAGATAGACGTAATCAGTAAGCGACTCAATTTCGCTCATTGTGTGACTAGTTAAAAGAACGGAGACACCCTGTTGTGCTAATTGCTTGATGGTGTGATGAATTTCGTTAGCAATTTCAACATCTAGACCATTTGTAGGCTCATCCAAAAGTAGTAACGGCGGATTACCCAGTAGTGCACGCGCAATATGCAGACGTTGCTTCATCCCTTTTGAAAAAAATTGAACTTTTTTATTGGCAACATTTGTTAAATCTACTATATCCATGACACGCCTAGCTTCGCCAAGTTGTTCTCGATGTGGTAGACGGGCCAAGTCAGCGAAAAATAAAAGATTGTCTAATGCCGTGGCCCTTCCATAGAATCCTAGATCACCGCCAAATACGATTCCAACTTTAGGCGGCATCTTCTTTTGAAACCGATTTTCTCCGTTAATAAGAACTTCCCCATTTGTTGGAAGTAAATAACCGCCAATCATGGAAACTGTCGTCGTTTTACCAGCGCCATTGGGTCCTAAAAGTGAAACGATTTCACCTTTTTGAATATCAAAGCTGACATTTACGACAGCATTAAATTGCTCACCTTTGGAGCGGAAGGTTTTACTTAAATTTCGAACTGAAAGGACTGCAGTCATAAGATCACCCTATTTCGCTAATGCGCTATAAAACAGATTATAATCACCGTCATTAAAATATACCCGTTTAAGAAACTATCCAACCTATCAACAGAAACCAAAAAAGTATCTTATAATATGCAAGCGAGCTGATTGACCTTTCCATAAATAACTGAGACTCAATTGACTAATTGTATGCGACTATCCGGATCTTCAAATGGTTGAGCAATCACTTGAATTGATGGGCTTTTCTAACACTCTCTAGGTTTAGGCTCAGTTAGCTATGATTTTATTCTCTATAGAGAGTGTCCTCTAACATCAGATATGCACTTCCATCAAAACTTTTAACAATATTTGCCAGGCTTCGTGTCATACGACCCACCTCATAAAATTAATTTGAATAGCATCAATTCCCCATTCATACAACTAGTATACTTTTAATATTTAAGGGAAAACGATCTTTGATAATTGATTTATCATTGTTATCTAACTTTGTTTACTTTGTCACAGAACCAACTTTTTTGGCGGCAACTGCAGTCCTCACCCGTTAATACACACACCAACATCTCCTGAAGCACACCACCAACACAAAAAGGACTAGGATTATCATCCCAGTCCGTATGTAACAAAAACGTTTTACTACTTCAACTCTAGAAAGGCACCCGGTAAGAGTCCCGCCACCGTCGTTTCGGCCAAGGATCCCTTCTGGTTGGTCAGGTAGATAACGGCGTCCTGATCAAAGAACTCACTGATCACCTGCCGGCACGAGCCACATGGGGCAATCGGGCCATCGGTGTTGCCAGTAACCAATAGCGCGGTGAACCGCTTTTCCCCAGCTGCAATCCCTGAGAAAATGGCCGTCCGTTCGGCACAATTCGTTGCACCGTACGCCGCATTTTCAACGTTACACCCACCGTAAACTTTACCGCTGGCACCGACCGCTGCAGCCCCTACGTGAAATTTCGAGTACGGCGCGTAAGAACGGTCCAACATGTTGGTCGCAACTTGCAATAATTCTTCTAGCTCTGCCATGGTATTTCCTCCTTAGCGTATGTCTATTGATGCCTCTTAATTGTTGCATAGTTTCACGGAAAGCGCTACCATTTGAACGAAATTTCTAGGGAATTCTTTAACTTTTGACTAAACGCGCAACAGATTGGGAGACTCATGGTAAACTAAAAACATTAAACTTATCTAGGGGAGCCGTCTGTCAAAATGAAAATATTACGTAACATCTTAAGCTGGATCGTCCCCATTGTGATCGCCGCAGCGCTGGTCTTGCTCGTGCGGACCTATGGCGTCGAAGTGGTCAAGGTCTCCGGGGGCTCCATGGAACCCAACTTGGCCGATGCGGAACGGATGATCGTGGTCAAGCCCCTCACCGTCAAGCGCCTGAGTGTGATCGTCTTTGACGCCTATGGGGAAGATCCCAACGCCGCCAAGAACACGAACTACGTCAAACGAGTCATTGGGATGCCGGGTGACAAGGTCGTGAGCAAAAATGGCTACATCTACGTGAATAACAAAAAGATCAATCAATCCTTTATCAGCAAGTCTGAACGAACGACTGGAACCGGCAACTGGACCTTAAGTAGTCTGGCTAAGGAACATAACTGGTCCTACAAGGGCAATGCCGTGCCTAAGGGCCACTACTTCGTGCTGGGAGACCACCGGAGTATCTCCGAGGACGGCCGAGCCTGGGGCTACGTTGAAGCCAACAAGATCATGGGGGTCGTGAAGGTTCCCTTCTGGCAAGGAACTAAGGAACACCGGATCAATGTGAATGGGATGGCGAGCTAGCTAAGCTGCCACTCTCAAATTTTGTGAGTGTTATAGGGTGTCACCAAGAAATTGGTGGCGCCTTTTTTAATTCATAAACACTGTTATATCAACCTTACCGGCGTTATCTTGCCACAGTGATTATCCCCATTTCCCAGCCGGTGGTTGCAATTTCGATGGTTATGGATTATTATGGGAACGTTCCCATGGAAGCGTTCCCATAATAACTGAGAGGTGTTACTCGTGACAAAAACAAACTGGTGGCAACACGGTGTCGGCTATCAAATCTATCCCAAAAGTTTCTTTGATGCAAATGGCGATGGCATTGGTGACTTGGCCGGTATTAAAGAAAAAATTGACTACTTGGATTCTCTGAACATTGACTTTGTCTGGCTCTGCCCGATCTACAAATCTCCCGGTGTCGACAACGGCTACGACATTGCCGACTACCGCGACGTTGATCCCCAGTATGGATCGATGGCTGACTTAGATGTTCTGATCCAGGAATTACATAACCACAAGATTAAAATCGTCATGGACATGGTCCTCAACCATTCTTCCGATCAGAATCAATGGTTTTTAGATGCCAAGCGCGACATTAACAGTCCGCATCATGACTACTATATTTGGAAAAAAGGCAAAGATGGCGGTACCCCCAACAATTGGACGTCCCTCTTTGGCGGTTCTGCTTGGCAGTACAACCAGGCTACCGATGAATACTACTATCACCTGTATGCCCGGCAACAGCCCGACTTGAATTGGGAGAATCCCGAACTGCGCCATGAGATGCACGAGATCATTAAGTTTTGGATCAAAAAAGGTATTGATGGTTTCCGACTGGACGCCATCACCCATCTCAAGAAACTCCAGACCTTCGCGGACGTCGATAACCCCGATCAGGCCTCCCGCAACATCCCCGGCATTGGCGTTTTCCTACGCGAACTCAAAAAAATCTATGATGACTATGGCGTCATGACCGTTGGTGAAGTTGGCGCTGTCCCGCCAGAATCGGCGATCAAGTGGGTCGATCCCGACACGGGCTACATGGACCTTCTCTTCCAGTTCGATCACGTTAACTTTGGCGACGCCCACAAATTTGACTTTGCGACAAAATCCATTCCCACGGTGAAAGAAAAGCTAACGGCGTGGCAGTCGGCTGCGGCACAAAAGGGCAACTTAGGCCTATTCATTGAGAACCACGACCTCCCTCGCGCAGTCTCTTACTTCGGTAGTGAAGAACGGCAATATCGTCAGCGGTCGGCCAAGACAGTTGGCCTCATGTACTTCATGATGAAGGGCACCCCCTTTATCTATCAAGGCCAAGAGCTAGGTGCCATCAACGATCACATCGATTCAATCAACGACGTGACTGACATAGATAGCCGCCGGCACTACCAGGAAAGAATTCTGTCCGGCTATAACACCCAAATGGCACTCCACGAAGTCGCCTTCAAGGGTCGGGACAATGCCCGGACACCCATGCAATGGTCGGCCAAGCCCCTCGCTGGCTTCTCCAAAAACACCTCCTGGATCAAGGTCGCTGACTCCTTCAAATCAATCAACGTAGCTGAGGAGGAAGCAGACCCAGAGTCCGTTTTGAACTTTTATCGTCAATTAATTAACCTGAAGAAAACAGACGCAACGCTTCAAGATGGCCAATACGCCCTCGACCCCACAGCGGCTGCAAATGTGATGGCTTACCGGCGATTTGACGATCAAGCAACTTGGATCGTCGTGGCTAATCTGTCAAATAACGTCGAAGCCTATCAGCTCCCACCAGACTTAGCCAATCATGCCTATCAGGTCGTCTTAGGCAATCATGGCTGTACCATCCCGCAACAAGCGCAATTAGAGCTGGCTGCTTGGGGCGCTGTCCTGTTAAAATTTGAGAAATAGGAGTGAACAAAATGGAAAAAAGTAGTCTTCCCAAACTTCCCGTCCGCAAGATTTGGCTGATCAACTTTGGCTTCTTGGGCGTGCAAATGGCCTTCTCCTTGCAAAGTTCCAACATGAGCCGGATCTTCCAAACGCTGGGTGCCAACCCCAACAATCTCGGATTCTTCTTCCTGGTGCCCCCTCTGGCCGGTTTGATCATCCAACCCCTGATCGGTAAATTCTCCGACAGAACCTGGGTTCCCCATCTGGGCCGGCGAATTCCCTACCTAATTGCCGGAATCCTTGTCGCCTTTACCGTGCTCCTATTGCTCCCAAATGCGGGTAGCTTTGGCTTCACCTTTATTCAGGCTCTCTGGTTCGGTGCCTTAGCCATTACGTTCCTGGACCTCTCCAACAACGTCTCCATGCAGCCGTACAAGATGATGATTGCCGACATGGTTGAGGAGGATCAACGGGGACTCGCTTACTCCATCCAAGGTTTCTTCTCCAACTCCGGTTCAATCTTAGCCAGTGTGATTCCGTTTATCTTAACGGCACTGGGGATCGCCAACGTTGCCCCCAAGGGTGAAGTCCCAGCGTCCGTCAAGATTGCCTTCTATATCGGCGCGACCGTACTGATTCTCTCCTCACTGGTCACAATTCTTCGCGTTCGGGAATACGCTCCCGAAGAGTACAACGCCTATCACCACATTACCAAGGAGGATCTCAAGGAGCACAAGAGTTTCTTCATGCTGCTTAAAGAAGCCCCCAAGATCTTCTGGGTGGTCTGTGTCATTCAATTCTTCTCATGGTTTGGTTTCCAATACCTGTGGACCTATGCCAACGGTGCCCTAGCGCAAAATATCTGGCACACCAGCAACGCCGCCTCCAGTGGGTTTCAGGCCGCTGGCAATTGGTATGGAATCATGTCCGCCGTACAAGCCATCTCCGCCGTTATCTGGTCACTCGTTCTGACGCGGGTTACCAATAAATCTAGCAAGCGGGTCTACTCTGCTAGCCTTGTTGCCGGTGCCGTTGGTTTAATTTTAATCGCAACTATTCATAATAAGTACGCCCTTGTGTTATCATTTATCTTAATTGGAATAGCCTGGGCTTCAATGCATACGTTCCCATTCACGTTAGTGTCTAACGCGATTGACGGTAGCAACATGGGGGCCTATCTGGGACTCTTTAACGGCAGTATCTGCGTGCCTCAGATTGCCGCCTCACTGTTGAGCTTTGCCTTATTCCCACTCGTGGGTTCCTCATTCACCGCAATGATTATCGTTGCTGGGATTGGGATGGCAATTGGCTCGGCAACCGTCTTCTTTGTCAACTCAGACTATTTTGGTAAATAACGTTTGAAGGGACGCCGTTGCCATGACTGCAACTATCAAGGATATCGCCGCAAAAGCCGGTGTATCAACTTCTACCGTATCACGGGCATTGAACGATGACCCGCATATTCTGCAAGCAACCAAGACGCGAATTATGCAGGTTGCCCAGGCACTCGATTACAAAACAAACTTTAACGCCAAAACTCTGGCCACTGGTGGCTCCCGTTCGGTTGGCATTATTTTCCCCTCCAATGAACGGTATCAGACCAATCCATTTTACCTGGAAATTATCTCAGGTATCGGTTCCGAGTTGAACCGTCGTGGTTTTGTTTCTACGGTGGCCCTTGCCGACTCCACGGATCAGATCATGGAAATTGTTGGCACCATGGCGCATCAGGCCCACATTACCAAATATATTTTTCTTTATTTCGAACAGAACGATTCGATACGGGCTTACCTGGATCAACATCACTTAGACTACGTGATTATCGGGAATGACCCGCAAACGAATCGTGTGTTCATCGATAACGACAATCAGCTATTCGGCAAACTGGCGGGTGAAAAGCTGTTGACGATGTCCGCAGCTCGTCATGTTTTGTTCTTACAGACCCAACGTCAGCTCAAATTTGAGGAAGAACGTCTGACTGGCCTCAAGTCAGTTCTGACAAGCCCTCGAAAAGTTACTGCACTCTCTGTGGATCTCAAGAATCCCCGTCAGGCACTGACCGCGATTCAGCAGAAGCTTACCGATATCGATGGAATTGTGGCCTCGCAAGATGAGATTGGCGAGTTCGCCTATCAAGCCTTTCTTCACGAGGAACAGCCCCTCTCAATCGTGACTTTTAACAATCTTTTGCATGGCTTTCCCGATCGTAAGAATATCTATTCGTTCGATCTGAAACCACGTAAGATTGGTGAAGTTGCGGCACAGAAGGTCTTCGAACTAGCGGATTTCTCTCAGCATCACTTGTTCTTAATTAAATAGTCTGGCTTACACGAAAGAAATGCTAACCCGCGTCAGATGACTAGGGTTAGCATTTTTTTAGCTGTTACCTGAAGGTTGAAAGATCTAAAATACCCATTATGACTGTTGCAACAACGATATTGAGACTAACTTAGGCAGCGGCGTCTAAACCAGCCGGCTTACCGTTCACCAAATTTAGGCTGGAACGCAGTGGGTAGGACGCCGTCAGCCTGAGAAGCGGTCTGCCAGCTCGCTTTGAACCGCCCAACCCGCGTTTCAAAGTCGCCATTTTCCAAGTTAACCCACTTGGAAAATCCCACGGCTGAGCCTAAATTTGGCTCACTCACGCCTACGTAAACAGTGACCAACTATCGTGGACTAACGTTGCCGGTTCAGCGATTGTCACCGCAATGTTCTGTTGAAGAACAGTCATAACCGGAGGCGGCCAGAGATGTAGGTAGCTGTGTCGACGGTGTTAGCTGGGAACCAGCTTACAGCGTGGGACGTGTTTGGAGACTGACGATTTGTGTCAGACTTCAAACCGAGCCGGAGGACCGCTTCTCAGGCCGCAGGCGGTCCCCACAGCAGCCGGAATCTCTGGCAGCCGCAGGTGGTAATTTCCAACTAATTTTGTGGATTGAATCCCTGTTAGCTGTTACCCATGATGACAGGCAAACGTGGTCAATTCAGTGATGATCATCAAACCGAATCCCAAGTGTAACAAAGACTTTTGCAGACTCTTAGCAATCCATCTAATTTCACACCAAGAGAAAAGCGGGCCAGTAGCTCGCTTTTCTCGATTATTAACTTTAAGATCTTAGCTAAACATCCGCTTAGTTGCCTTTAACAAGGTCTTCGGATCCTTGTCATAGCGTGGTGTATCAACCAGATTATCCATTGGCACACCTGCGAAGTGGAAGGCCGCAATTTCACCGGAACGCGTAGCACTCTGTTCCGTGAAGATCATCTGATACGGTTGTTCAACGAATTCACCGGTAAAGGCTAAGTTCGTGGAATGTGCCGGAATGACCTCAGGCCGGTCGCTCTTAGCCCGGTTGTTGAACAAGGCTGAGGCGTATGGCATGTAGACTGGAATATTGTTGATGATGCTATCCATAATTTCGGCTTCACGGTTCTTGATGTTGTTTGGTCCAGGATCGACCTTGGACAATTGCCCAATCAGTTCTTGAGCCATTTCCTTACCGGTCATCTTGATGTACTGCTTGTGGACAAATTCACCCTGACGGCGTGGGTACAGGAAGTAACCCCAGATAACGGATTCGTTTGGCTTCTGGGTCGTAAAGTGAGGTTGATGATGAACCACGATCGACATGTTGACGTCCTTTTGCCCGAGCGGCGTGATTGGCGTCGTCGACAAGAAGGAGTTCAGCGCGTTCCCAGGCACTTGCGTGGTAATCCGGGTAATTTCGTTCAACAACAGGTGGTTCTTCGTAGTCAACGTGAAGCTGACCCACTCGGAATTCTTCCGGTCATCGAAGAATTTATCTGGCGTTCCCAAGTTGTAGAAGCGGTTCGTCGCTTTCTTCCACAGTGCGGCACTGATCCCGTATTCCATGTTTTCACGTGCCGGCGTGTTGTAGTCCCCCATCGTGGCGGAGTCGGTAATCGACCCGTTGGTGAAGATGACTGCGGTATCGTCGTCAATCGTGACCAGTTCTTCGGAGTCATCTTCCACGTTCTTCACGTGCAAGCCCGTAACCGTAATTTCGTCCTGCATTGCACTGTCGGCGAATTCCCAATCAGTGACGATCCGGTTAGAAATGAAGGTCACACCCTCATCCTTTAAGTAATTGATCAGAGGAAGCATCATACTTTCAAATTGGTTGTAACGGGTCCGGTTGACCCCAACTAAATGTTCAATTTGCGTAAATTCGTAAATCATTTGATGCATGTAACGCCGAAGTTCCTGAACGGAGCTTTGAATCCGGAAGGCGAAGGTGGTTTCCCACATGAACCAGAAGTTGGTCTGGAACATGTGTGGATCATCCTTGAAGAATTCAGCGATGGTAATGTTATCCAGCTTCGTTTCTTCTTCATCCGGCATCAAAACGAGTTTCGATAACAGCACCCGGTCCTTGTTATTCAGACCTAATTTGCCCCCATCGATAATGCCCTTGCCGCCTTCCATCAAACGTGCAATATCGAACGTTCTGTGGTGTGCGTCAAAGTCACGGGTATCTTCGGCCGCGGTCATGCCCTCTTCAGTCGCCGATGGAATCCGGTCCAGTAAGTCCATTAAATCAACGTACGTCCGGTAATTCAACATCCGGCCACCACGGGCAACGTACCCCGTATGGTTGTCTAACGGGTGTTCCTTGTTCCAATATTCATCACTGAAATCGGTCGTTTCGCCACCGTCGTTAGCCCCATGCATATCAGCGCCGTAAAAAGTGATATTCTCACCGCGCCAATGGCCTTCTTGAATCAGGTAAACCGCTGCGGCCATATTCGATAAACCGGCACCGATCATTACTGCTTTTGTTTTAATCATCAAAAACACCTCCGTAGATTCTTTGAGCCCTTTACGCCTTCATTATGCTTGCTTTGTCATGTATTGTAAAGCGTTTACACAAAGTAATTAGCAACTTCTAAGAAACGCAAGGAAACCTTAATCTACCGGCCATTGTAACAGGGCGTGTTGCAATTGTAATTCTGTGGATGACAATATAAATCGTTAAAACCTGCAGTGAATCTTGTACCGGTAATTGTCTCAGAAATCGGCTTATTTTCAGCCAGCTTTCTCACGCCCTGCTGGTTATGCTGTCTCAGCATAACACGCGCCTGGCGGATCGCCTAGAACTATCGTTTTAACGCCTTATTGGTCATGACACGCAATTACATAACAAAGTCAAAAGGTTGAAAGATGAAATATTGGCTACATTGTCTAAACCAGCCGGCTTACCGTTCACCAAATTTAAGCTGGAACGCTGCGGGTAGGACGCCGCCAGCCTGAGAAACGGTCTGCCAACTCGCTTTCAGCCTTGACTCGCCGGTTCACTCCCCCGCAGATAGGCCAGCGGCGTCATTTCCGTGTATCGTTTGAACATCCGATTAAAGTACGTCACGTTGTTAAAGCCCACGTGAAACGCCACATCGGTTACGGACTCTGGGCGATGGCGGAGGTACTGTTGCGCCATCTTCACCCGATAACGG
The DNA here is from genome assembly GCF_045862015.1 of Levilactobacillus muriae. NCBI lineage: Bacteria > Bacillati > Bacillota > Bacilli > Lactobacillales > Lactobacillaceae > Levilactobacillus > Levilactobacillus muriae. Next base: position 30,187 of record NZ_BAAFRU010000001.1, on the reverse strand, counting down.
TTGATGAATTCAAAAATGGTCTCGCCAGTCTCTTCCTTGAAAAGCCGCGACAAATAGGTTGGCGCCGCCCCTGCCGCAGTCGCCACAGTTGCTAAGCTCAAGTCCTCCTGGTAGTGACGGTAAATGAACTGCAATGCTTGATTGACCTTGCTACTGTACTGGTTATGCCGACGTGCGGCCACGATTTCACAATACTGCGTCGCCATCTCCGTGGTCAATCGCTGGTGATTCTTTAACGACGGCAACTGTTCGATGGCAATGGCGAAGTGACTCGACACGCGGTCCAGCGTGACCGGGCTGACATTTCCCCGCTCAGCGGCCAGGCGACACATTGTGTTGAAGACATACAGAATGTTCTTAGCGGAGCGCAGCCGTCGATTGGGAACCCGGGAGAAGAAGACCGTAATATCGTGCACCGAGGCAGCCGCCTCAATCGCCTGTGGCAGTTGTTCGGTGTCGCCCTGCGTAATCAACTGCATCAGCCGATTCTGGTTCGCATACCGCTCAGTAATTACGGCGTCATCATCACCAGCCGTCGCAGCTAGGTCTATCGTCAGTGGCGGCACCTTGATGTGGTCATCGTGCACCGTGGCCGTCTGTTGGGCACCGGCCAGACTAGCCACTAGAATCTGGGCTAGACTACCGCTCTCCGATTCACAGGGACCAGCAATCAGATACCCCGTAACCGTAGCACCCGTGAAGATACCCACGGCTAGAAAGTCCCCCTGCGTCGTAATCGCTCGTTCGACTTGTGTTGGAAGAGTCGGCAATGTCCGAAAGACTGGCAGTACCGCGTCATCCCCACTCAACGAGGCCGTTGCTAACTGGGCATCACACACCCGCATACTGACGCCACTAATACGGGCTAAGTTGGCACTCAGCCGACTGATTTCGGTTAACGCCATCGTCATCACCGTTCCCTTCAAAGATTAAAATTATTTCGGTCAAAGTCAAGATAGTATTTAAAACCGCAATATTGTTCAAGCACGTTTCTCAATTATAGTTTATCCTTCTTGTAAGCGATTGCAAGAGTGATCGAAAATTAATTTAGGAGTGATTTGAATGTTATACCCTTTGATGACCACAACCCGTTCCGTACTGAGCTTAAATGGTATTTGGTCCTTTAAGATGCAAGCGGCCGGTGATGTGATTGATCCCGTTATGCCACTGAAGACCACCGACGTCATGGCCGTTCCGGCTTCCTTCAATGACCAAACAGCGAATCCAGAGCTGCGAGACCACAGTGGCTACTTCTGGTACGAACGCAACTTTACCGTCCCTGCAGCGTTAATGGATCAACGACTGAGTCTGCGTTTTGGTTCAGCAACTCATGAGGCTTGGGTCTTCGTTAACGGCACCGCGGTGGGCCATCACAAGGGCGGCTTCACGCCATTCGAATTACCGATCAACGATGCTGTTCAGGCGGGAACCAATCGTTTGACTGTGAAGATCAGTAACTTACTGGACCACTCAACTTTACCCGTTGGTAATTACACCGAAACCAAGGATGCAGACGGCAATATTGTAGCTCATGTCGATGAAAATTTCGACTTCTTTAACTACGCAGGCCTCCACCGGAATGTCAACTTAATGGCAACGCCGTGGAACCGAGTAGAAGATATCGTTGTGACCCCCAAGGTTGACTTATCCAACCACAGTGCCGACATTGCGGTGACCGTCAAGACGACGGCTACTGCGACGGTCAAAGTTACGCTGCTGGATGAAGCTGAGAAGATTGTCGCCACGGCCACTGGTGCCACGAACACCATTCACTTAGATCACATCCATCTCTGGCAACCCCTCCATGCCTATCTCTACCAGACGCGCGTAGAAATTCTGGATGGTAACACTATCCTTGACAGTTACACAGAGCCCTTTGGGATTCGGACCGTTGCGATCAAGTCAGGTAAATTTCTCATCAACGGCGAGCCCTTCTACTTCAAAGGTTTCGGGAAGCACGAAGACTCCTACGTCAACGGGCGCGGCATGAACGAAGCCGTCAACGTCCTGGATCTGAATCTATTGAAGAAGATGGGCGCCAACTCATTCCGGACTTCTCACTACCCTTATTCTGAAGAAATGATGCGGCTCTGTGACCGCGAGGGTATCGTCGTCATTGACGAAGTCCCTGCAGTTGGTCTGATGCCCGACTTCAACTTCGACGTGTCCAGTGCCTTCAAAGATACTGAAAATCCATTCTGGTCCACGGTCAAAACGCAGGAAGCCCACGAACAGGCGCTAAAGGAAATGATTGGCCGCGATAAGAATCACGCGTCCGTCGTTATCTGGTCGATTGCGAACGAACCCGCAACCTTCCTTCCTGGGGCCCATGATTACTTCAAACCGCTCTTCGACCTAGCCCGTAACCTCGATCCCCAGGACCGCCCCTGCACCTACATCAATATCATGATGTCCACACCGGACCGCGACAACTGTTCCGACCTTGCCGACCTGTTGACGCTGAACCGTTACTACGGTTGGTACCTTCAGACTGGTGACCTTAAGACCGCGGCTGCCGCCGAAGAAGCTGAATTGCGCACTTGGCAAGAGAAGTGGCCAGATAAACCCATTATGTTCACGGAATTCGGCGCTGACACCGTTGCCGGCGTGCACAGTGCTTACAACGAGCCCTTCTCAGAAGAGTATCAGGTGGCTTACTACGACATGAACGCTCAGATTTTCGACAAGATCGATAACTTCGTCGGCGAACAGCTCTGGAACTTCGCCGACTTCCAGACCAAGTTCGGCATTAACCGGGTTCAAGGGAATAAGAAAGGGATCTTCACGCGTTCCCGCGAACCTAAGGCGGCCGCTATTTGGCTGAGTCATCGGTGGAACAATATTCCTAACTTTAATTACAAGAAATAAAAATGGTTGACCGTTGTCACTCACAGTCAGAGGTGCTTTGTCCCCTTCACACCTCACTTTAGACATCCCCCAAGGCCTAATCAAAAACTGTCACTAAAAAGCTGATTCTTCCCCATATTAACGTGAGGAAGAATCAGCTTTTCTTTTCTCGTCATTCATTTCTCTTGGAATCTCTTGTAGAACTGCCAGCGGAACGACTAACTCTGAAAAGGCAGAAATGCTCCACACCGGATAGCTCCCCTAGCAGTCACAGGCCACATAATACACAAAAAGACGGATGGCCCGTAAGCCACCCGTCTTTTTTAAAGATACTGGAGTATGTCACTTAATCAGCTGCCAGGAACTTGCCAGCCGTTAATTGAGAAGCTAAGACCCAGCCCTTAGTGTTGCCGCTGGTTACATAGTTGTACTTCACGTTCTTCTTAGCTTGCTTGATTGTAATTGTCTTGGTCGCGTAGAAGGTCTTGCTCTGTGGCAATACACCCTTCTTGGTTAACGTGACCTTGGCCTTGTTCGCAGCGAATTTGCCGGTGTAGATTGCGGGTTGGTTCCCCTTGAAGTGGAAAGCACTCTTCTTGAGGTTCTTGGTGCTGATCAACGTGTAAGTCTTCCCTGCAATCTTGTCGGCTGCCTTCTTAGCATCAGCATTGCCGTCGGCGGCCATGAACTTCCCAGCCGTTAACTTAGAAAGTGCAACCCAGCCCTTGATCTTGCCGTTGGACGTCTTAATGTAGGCGTAGGTAACTTTCTTGGCCTTGGTCGTCTTCGTAGCCTTAACTTTCACAACAATTTTCTTGGTTGCGTAGTAGGTCTTACCACCGGCTAAGGTGCCCTTCTTCGTCATGCCGACCTTTGCTTGGTCAGCGGCAAACGCTGCGTTATACAGTGCTGGTTTGCCACTCTTGACATGGAACGCTGCCTTCTTGATGGCTGTAGCACTGACTAACGTGTGGGTTACTTTTTTGGCTGCTGGTTTCGCAGCCGCAAACGCCGTCACGTTGCCGGCTTCCGGAGCAATAACGCCAATCCCCAATGGTAATACCATAGCTGCTGCCGCTGCGATCATTGCAACTTTTTTCATCATAACAATTACCCCCCAGTAAATTTCGAATTCATCCCTGAACTCAGTTGCTATCATAACACGGCCTTTTTTTGCGAGTAGAAATGAACGCTCAATTTACTTCAAAAATCGCCATAAATCCTGATCCACCCGTAAATTAATGGAACTAACCTTACGAGACGTTAGTGGTGTCTCTGGCGAAAAAACGGGAATGGCAAATGAGTAGCGTTCACGACAATTTTTGGGGTAATTGACTTTCGTCACCACACACAGATTACTGCCAGCCGTAGACGACAAGCTGCGTTATCCCGCGCCGGCTAGGCTCTGGATAACGCAGTTTGTCATTTCATTATGACCACTCTACTGATTAACCTTAGCGATAGCCTTGGCAATCAACGAGGTGTAGTGCCGGTTCCCATAATTATTAGGGTGTACGTGATCACTGACGAACCACTTTGGCTGATTCTTGGCAGTCGTGTACCAGTCAATCACGTGAACATTGTGGTACTTGTCTGCGGTCTTCGCGATCCGATTATTCACGGAATTCTGCCATTCACGTGTTGGCACGTGCGCCGTCACCCAGAAGATCTCGTGTCCCGGGCCAATGGCATGGACAATGTCATCAGCTTGTTCTGGCGTCACGTAACCATTCGTCCCAATATTAATCATGACGTTCTTGGCCAACTGTCCCTGTTGGGCCATGCTGACGATCACATCGTGCATATCGGCAGCTTGCCGACCCACTTTGCCATTAACGATGGCCCCAGGGAAGACTTCCTGCAAGTCCCCGGAATCGTCGAGCAAGACGGAATCTCCGATGGCTGTCAGGGGCGTTTGTTTACTATTAAGAACCTCATCCGGCGTCAAATAATAGTATTTCGCCAATTTTTGATTGGTTTTTGATAGTTTAGAAAAGGCCACTGCCTTATCGTGTTTCTTCTTGGAAGAAGCTGCCGCTAAGGCTTTTTGTTTCTTAACGGCAGCGGCATTCTTTTGCTTCGTCGCTGCCTGCCGTGCCGTAATAGTCTTTTGTAAAGTCGTTGGTTTTGCCGCAGCGGGTTGTTGCATAAACCCAACTGCCGTCAGACCAAAGAGTAGTGCAGCGACCACACCTAAGGTATTGGCCAACCGATGCGTCTTGGGCTGCTGGAAATAACGGACAATGTCGCTGGTCAACTGACCATAGTGGTAGTGCCGCATCGGGTTCTCAATCCACCGGTAACTCAGCTCCGTGACTAGCATAATCAATGCCACTTCAATGACCGCATTGAACAGAGGGTGGTTGCCGATGTTGACCTTGGCTTCATAGAAGATCATCACAGGAAATTGGTAAAGGTAGATACCGTAGCTCCGTTGGCCCACGTAACTAAAGACGCGATTGGTCAACAGGCGGTTCATATCACTTCCGGGATGGGCCACTGTGCCAACAAGGATACCAGAAAGAATGGTAAACCAGAACATCCCACCACGATAGGTGCTAGTGGCCTGCCCATTCATGGTAAAGAACAGGTAGATCAGTGCCAGTAACGAGAGTCCCCCGACAATATCCAGGGTCAGCCGCTGCTGGCGGCCAATATCCGCATTTAATTTGTGTGCTGGCCAAACGAAGGCCATTCCCGCACCAATCAGAATTGCAAACATCCGCGTGTCCGTCCCGTAGTAAGACCGATTGGGATTGTTGGAGCTGTACAAGACCGCCATAACGATCGCGGACGCTACCGCAACGGCCATCAAAATACCTAAGCGATACGACTTTTTATGCACAAAGAACAGTAGACCCAGCACGACCAGTGGCCAGACCAGATAGAATTGTCCTTCAATTGATAACGACCATAGATGGGTGAATGGTGATTCCCCACTAAATCGATCAAAGTAGGACTGCCCATGATTAATCTCGAACCAGTTGTAGCCGTAAATCAGATTGGTCATAACCGTACCACGAATGTTAACCAAGAGACTCCGTTGAAACAGCGTGATGTAAGCGGTCGTCCCCAGAATCATCGTCACCAATGCCGGGTAGAGCCGTTTTAACCGCCGTCCGTAAAAACCAATAATATCGATGTGATTCTGCGTATCGAATTCCTGAATTAATAGATATGTAATCAAGTAGCCTGAAACCACGAAGAAGATGGGAACGCCTAAATATCCCCCTTGCAACGTGGATGGCGCTAAATGGTAAATGATAACCCCCAAAACGGCAAGTGTCCGAATGCCATCAAAGCCGGTAATATACCGGCGCTTGCCCGCTTGACGCGCTCGGACCCCCATCCGCGTCAGCTCTGTGTTGAAATGATCCATCACAATTACTCCTTCTCTTTAACGCCCCGGTTACTCCCCAAAGCCAGACTGTGCGTACCTCTGATGGAAACCATCACCATCTACAAACAGTCAACTCGATCCAACAAGGACCGTTTAACCAATGACTGCCACCTGTGAGCATGCCCCAAAATTCCGTTACCCAAAATGACGTCGCCAATCCTATTAATAGTCATTATTAAAATTTATTTATTGTGCCAATACTCTGGTACTGGGGCATTTGTTAACCCCCTAACGATTAAATCAATTCTATAGTGTTTGGTCGCGAAACACAATGTTTTTTGACAAAAATTTGAATTTGTAAAATTTGACATCTAACTGGCACGCACATAGGACGACAAACCGCAATATATCACGGTTTTAGCCGATCGGTTTGTTCGCTAACTTTTCCTTGTAGCCCGATTGAAAATGAAAAGATTTACTAAATGGCTAGAACAGTCTTTAAGTCGGATGAGTTTTAGCGAATGGTACCATTTGAATTTAACCCCTATCCGCCGAATCACCGCGTATTGCGCCGAACGTCCACCCACAACCTCACGGGGTTATTGACACCACCCGACAAGGTATCAGAACAGACAATTTATCCCGCAAGGTCGCGTAGTTAAGCGCTCTCATGGTATACTAAACTGAAGCATCGTATTCCAAAGGAGGACCTCACCATGTCTCAAGTTAACCCTTTTACCGCAGACGCCGTACGTCAGTATCCCAAAGTTGAGTTGCACTGTCACCTCGATGGCTCTATCTCGCTACCCGCGCTTCGGAAAATGGCGGCCGTGACCGGTGCCGAGTTGCCAGCCAGCGACGCGGAACTCCGGACTTTGGTATCGGCACCCATTGATACCGTCAGCTTAATTGACTACTTAAAACGATTCAAGGTCGTGACCGATCTGATGCAAACGCCGGAACAGCTCCGAATTGCTGGTTACGACATGGTCCAGACTGCTTCCGAAGATGGTCTGATTTACTTAGAAACGCGGTTTGCCCCCGCTATCTTTACCGAAAAAGGCCTCTCCATTCGCGAAGCCATCGCCGCCACACTGGAAGGCCTGCACGCTGGTTCCGCCGAGTTCGGCATTCCAGTCAACGCCATCGTTTGCGCGATGCGTGACCGTCCCCTAGACGAATGCATCGAGGTCTTCCAGACCGCTGCCGACTTTAAACACGAAGGCGTCGTTGGCCTGGACTTCGCTGGGGATGAGTACAACCACCCCACGATTGATCTAGTCGACGCTATCCGTGTGGGCCAAGCAACTGGCCTGCCATTCACGGTACATGCCGGTGAAGCCGGCCCTGTCGATAACGTTGTGGTTGCTTTGACCATGGGCGCCAAACGTATCGGGCACGGCGTTCACATGAGTGGTTTCCCCGCAGCGATCGCCCAAACCAAGGCGGCCGGTGCGACCATCGAGATCTGTCCAACGAGTAATATCCAGACAAAGGCCGTCCAAAGTTGGGACGACTTCCCCCTGTCAGAATTTCTCAGCGCTGGCCTAAAAGTCACGGTCAACACCGACGACCGAACCGTCTCTAACGTCACCTTAACCGATGAATTCATCACGCTTCGCAAGCAGTTCGGCCTGAATTGGTCTCTGCTGGAACGCCTGACACTCAACGCCATCGACGCTGCCTTTATCGATGACGACCAGAAAGAACACTTACGTGAAAAGGTTCAGGCCGCACGTACCTCAACGACCGCCTGACCCCCCTCACCACCACGGCTTAACGGTCGTGGTCGTCGCTCTAAGTTAACGTAATTTTTAGCAAAGGAGACTATTGCCATGTCCCAATCCTATCCCTATCAAGACGCCTTCAACCGCACGCTCCAGCAACGGGCCATGGCGCAAGCCACCCAAGACGAGTACAACGCGACCCTCACGGACTTTTTCAAATACTTGGAGAATTTCAACCCCACCTATCAACGAGACCACCGCGTCAATCAGCTTCAGACGCCCGATGTGGAACAGTACTTGGCGATGTTGGGGGATGCCCGTCAGATTCAGAATCAGACTTATAATAAGGTCCTGTCACACCTCAACGTCTACTTTAAGTTTCTCTTCTCCCACAGCTGGACACCCTACCTACCCACGCTGGATTTAAAGAGTAAGCCCAAGCAGGCCGCCCAACCACTGAATTACCGCTGGGTCGACGACCTCGACAGCTTGTTGGCCGACCCGCGGCTTCACGTATATACCCGACTGACACTCCTGCTCGTGGCCCACGGTTACCCAGTACAGGCCTTCCTCCAGCCCAATTTCACAGCCCATCTGAAGACCCAGAATTGGTCAGCCTCGGCGCAACAATTCTTGACTGAACTGCAGGCCTTTCTCACGCCCTTGCAGCAACGTTTCCAGTCCAACGACTGGTTCCTGAAGCAGCGTGCCGCGGCCGATCCTCACTTAACTTTGCCTGGGCTGCATAAATATCTAAAACCAGACGAATCGGTGGCTGGTTTTGCCCTGAGTCCGACCGTTTTATACCAAGGTTATTTAGTTAACTATCTCCGACGCCACCCCCAGCTTTCCGACCGTGAAGCGATTTTGGCTCTCCATCTGGAGCCCGATTCTATCGATTATTATCGCCGGCTGGCCCAACGTACAGACTAATTACGTGCCACCCGCCATTGAACCCCCTATACTAAATAGTAAACGAACAAACTGGGGGAGTATGTTATGAAGAGGAAATGGTGGCTCTTGGGGGGCTGTCTGGTTTTGATTGCCTTATTGGGTGGTGGTTTCGTATGGAGTCAGTCGCGCCCCAACACCGTTAGTCGCCCTGCGCGCCACAATCGGGTTCAAACGCAAGACGCCGAATCCACAGAGGTCAAGGTCGTCAAAGCTAAGCCTTGGATCAAGTTGAAGCAACCACTTAAGTTGCCCATTTTGATGTATCACAGTATCTCCAGTGGCAACCAGCTACGCGTACCGAAAAAACAGTTTGCCAGTGAAATGGCCTATCTTAAGCAGCACCACTACCGAACGTTAACCACGACCGAAGCGATTCGCGCACTGACCACCAATACCGTACCACAAAAAAAGGTGGTCTGGATCACACTAGATGACGCGTATAAGGACAATCTGACCAATGGATTGCCTGCCTTACAGAAATATAACCTCCACGCGACGATTAACGTGATCACGGGCTTTACACACAAACATAATCACCTCTCATTAGCGGAAATGAAGCGGATGAAGGCCACTGGCCACGTGGATTTCGCCAGCCACACCGTCCAGCATCTGAATCTCGATGAACTGTCAGCGACTCAGCAGAAACAGGAACTGGTGAATTCCAAGAAGTGGCTAGACACACATCTTGCGCAACACACACGGATGCTGTGCTATCCAGCGGGACGGGCCAATGCTACGACTCACCGCTTGGCTAAGCAGAGCGGCTATACACTGGCACTGACGACGCAAGAGGGCATGGCCACTCTGAAACAGGGACGCTACAACCTCTCACGCCTGCGGGTTACCCCCGGCATGAGCACCGCTACCTTCGCCAGCCTCATCACTGTGACCAATCGCTGATCAGACTGCGCGTTATAGTCGCCTGCGGCAGCCAGGGATTCTGCCGCTGTGGGGACCGCCTCCAGCCAAAGAGCGGGCTTCCAGCGTCGTCACAGCCGGCGCCATCCCTGACTGCTTCCGGCTAAACTAACGTATAATCTGGCAATGATTTAATTCTGAATCTGTGAGTAACAACATTGCTAATCTAAATACTCCGAGAACTGGCAAAGTACGACATGCCATGTTAACTAAACCACATTCGTCATAAATCAAATCCATCACCAGGTGAAACGTGGCATAAACCACTTTTCCTGATGATGGATTTATTAAAAAATGTAAGCGGTTCCTATTGTGCCATTTCGGTGTTCGGCGTACAATAAAGGTAATCAGAAACCGGACGAAATCGAGGAGGTCTTTAAAATGGGAAGCGTCGCAACACTCGTTACTTGGTCATTCATGGTGGTTCTAATTGGTGCCGAAATCGTGCGGGGCATTTTCATGTTTAAGCATTAATGACCCCAACTCGAAGATAAACGTGTTTAATGGACTGGCTGAATTGGCTAGTCCTTTTGTTTTGTACACAATGCCACCTCAAAAAACACCCCACTACCCTAAATTGGCGAAGGTGTTTCTCCGATGACGCTCATTATCAGTTGGTAAAGCCCCGACCTACGCCCTACTTTTTGGATCTTGCCACTTTCTCTTCTTGTTGCTTAAGCCGTCCAATCACGTGACCCATCCAGATCAGTAACAGCGTCAGCCAGCCTACCCAGGTGATACTGACCAGGTTACTGGCAACCGCCGCGGAGACTGACCACCAATTGGTTGCGATTAAGGCACCGGTTGCTGCTAAACTTCCCAGTAGTCCCGGCAGCCAGCCTCTCTGCCACCGCTGTTCCCATATTGGCAGGTCACTGAGCGCCTCCTCAAATCTTTGCAAATAGGCAAAACCAGCCAGGTTAGCCAGCACCGCGGCAATTAAAATTCCGCCACCCAAACGACTTGGCAAAAAGAAAATTAGAATGACCACAAACAAGCTGTTCAAAATCAGCATGGCTTGGCGGATTGGCCGCAATCGCGTCATAATTTCCGACTTGCGCAGATAATGCAGCATTCCAGTGTCTTCCTTAATGAGCGTATCCAGTGTCAGTCCATACAAATTGCTCAGCGCCACCAGACTATCAATATCCGGATAACTTTTCCCGGTTTCCCAACTTGAAATGGTTTGTCGCGAAACGGTTACCTGCTGTGCCACAGCCTGCTGGGTCAACGCATGATCCGACCGGGCTTGTTTTAATTTTTCCCCAAGTGTCATCCTGTTCCCTCCCTACGTATGTATGCCCTAACTCTAGCAAATACACGTTATTTTGTCACGCTAAGTTTGCTTGCTATGCTGCTATAGCGGGCTTTTGCAGGTCATCCTTCTTTCGGCATTGACCTGTTCCCCTTTAGTCGCATCGCTAAATAGGGTAAACTAGAGGAGGTTATTATTTTTTACATATATTGATGCGCTGCGTTCACTGCAAGCTTCTTGCCACTAGTCCTCGCAACGGGTTGATTCGGATGCTTCTCTAGACATAAATTGGAAAGGGTTTATCTCATGTTACTAGTTGCTTTTTTCTGCACCCTATCTGCCTTCATCATGGCAATCATGGGCATCGTGCAACGTCCCCAACACTTACAAATGCTGGCGGGAGTCTACATCATTTACTACATCATCGCCGTCGGTGTGGTCTTCGTGCTTCTACCTAGTAAGGCGCTATTCAGCCTAATTATCATGAACGTCATCAGCGGGGTGCTCTACCTGCCATTTCTGGCACTCAGTAGTCCCAACGTGACGGTCGAGACTGGCAGCGGGGATAAGCGTCCCCACGTACGTAGCCAAAATAAAGGTCTCAACGTAGCTGCTGGCATCTTGGCACTACTCTTCGTTGTCAGCCTCTTCGGCGCTGCTCAGACCAAGTTTGGTGTGAAGCCAGTCTATAACTCTTTGAAGATCAAGACAATGAAGACGGCACCTCTGCTGGATAAGGACGCGACGCCAATCGCCATCGCACCCAAGACCGTTCGTAACAAGATGAACAAGGCCATGAGTGCCGTGCCGAACACCTCTTATTATAAGTTAGGTGCTCTGCAGACGCAGGTCGTCAAGGGCAAGACCGTCTATATCGCCCCCGTTGAATTCGACGGTTTCTGGCGCTGGCAACGGGCGCGGCAGTCACCCGGTTACTTCATGATTGACGCCACCAACGTGAACGCTGAGCCCCATTTCGTCAAACAATCCATGAAATACACCCCTAGTGCCTACCTCTTCGAAGACGCACAACGGGTCATCTACAACCGTTTTCCTGGCTGGGTCCAGGAAGGGCAACCGCAACTCGAAATCAAGGATAGCGGCGAACCCTACTTCATCCAGACCGTCTACAAGGCGCGCGGCGTTTCCAGTCGAATCAACTACAAGAGCCTGCACGTGGTCGTTTTGAATGCCAAGACCGGTGATACCAAGCTTTACTCAGCGGCCGGCGCGCCGAAATTCATCAACGAATCCATCGCCTCTTCAACAGCGGCAGAAATGAATGAAATCTTCGGCTGGTACGGCAACGGTTACTTCAACGCCCACTTTAACAAGACCGGCGTCAAGGATCCAAATAGTAACGGGACCGAGGATGGCGTCACCCCTGTCGTAGACAAGCACGGTGACATCTCCTACTTCAACGACTTCACCTCACCTAAGACCAGTGCCGACTCGACCATGGGTTACTCCATGATCAACGCCCGCACGGGAACCCTGACTTACTACACCGGTAAAAATATCGGAGTCATGGACAGTGACGGGGCCAAGAAGATCGCCGAAAAGGAATACGTCGCCCAGAAATGGTCTGCGACAATGCCGATTATGTATAACATCGATGGCACCCCAACCTGGGTCGTTTCACTGCTAGACTCCACGGGGGCCTTCCGGAGCTACGCCTACATCAAGGCGGCCGATCAAAGTGTGAAGGCATACGCCACCACGGCAGCCCAAGCGCTTGACCAGTACCGGGTCCAACTCGCGACGGTCGGGTCAACGGCTAGCTCAACGACGAACTCCAAGACCATTAAGTTGAAGGGCGCGGTCGAACGGGTCGTGGTCATCCCGAATGGTGATAGCCAAAATGTGCTGTTCGCTGTTAAGGGTAACGATACCCTCTGGACGGTCGGTACCGCCGACTATCCAAAGGCTGTGCTAATGAAGGCTGGCGACCAAGTCAAACTGACCGGTCGGGTCAACGAAGCTGCTAAAACGGGGACTGTTGAGACGTTTACGAATCAGTCGTTTAAGTAGCCTTGCTGATAATCATAGACGCCACAATGTACTCATAGTAATGGTTCTCAAAAACAGGTGTCCCTCCATATTAGGAAGGGACACCTGTTTTTACATCTCATCGTACGCCAATAGCAAACTTGTTACTTTTTTACCCGACGTCGATCGACAACTATATCATGCACGATCGCGGCAAAACCCATCACAATCCCACAACATAGCATGCTTGCCACCAACCATGCCCAGTACAACCAACCGGTTAAGAGCGTCGACGCCGACTCAAATAAGAGCAGCACGACCCAGCCCATGACACCTAGCATCACAATTGCGTAGACACCATATTTCCCTGTCCACATTCTTTTAGGATATTTGGTGGCATAAGCAACCGCCAATAATGACACTGTCAGTAGCACTGCGGTAATTAAGAGCTTAATCCCCAATGATTCCCGTAAATTCAGTCCAAAGAATATGGGCAAAAAGATGCTGAGAAAAATGAAAAGGTCATTTTTTGTTGATAGGACCATGACTTATCCTTACCACCTTTAACGTGAAAGATCCGTCCGTACGCCAGAAGCTTTAAGGAACACCTCCGTGGAGACTTCCTACTGCCTAATATACTCGAACGTTGCTTAGACTTCAATTCAAGTATTTCTTTCTGTGACGATGGTCCCCACATTACTAATAATGCCGGCTTATGGCTGATGGGTGATTTTCAACATCATCTTGATTTTGAATAGATGGTTGTCAAGGCTTTACCTAATCAGGAGTGGGCATCTCTGGTCTCCTAGTTACTTCATGAGTACCTCGGGTGACATGAGCAAGGAGACCGTGGAAAACAATATCATAAAATGACAAAAAGCATGATGGCATTCATCCCTTGTTTGAAAATAAGGGAATTCTGCCTAACTCGTATTAAACAAGGTCACCTCTACTGGGTAAATGTGGACCCTCACGCCGGTCACGAAGAAGGTGGCCACAACAAAACCCTAGGTAACATTCGTCGGCCAGTCGTTGTTGCTTCAAATCATCAGTACAACCAGGGCGGCATGTCTATCGTTTCCCCAATCACGACAAAAAACGAGCAAAGTCGCTACCTGCTTCCCATACTAGTAAAACGCATGCTCTGATTGTTATCATCAAAAACAAGTCTGGGATAAAACCCCAGGCTTGTTTTGGTTCTCCAAAACTATATTGCTGAAACGTGCGACAAAAAGCCAACTGGCTCCGCTTAGACAATCATCCATCCAATGGTTCCACCGGTTGTATGTTCTCCACATTGACAGTGTTTCCCAACACTTATAGAATAATAACGTATTCTACAAGGAGGAATTCCATGCATAAACCAAAAATATTTATTGCCGGCCTGTTGGCCATATTGGGCTTAGGCGTCGGTATCACTGCACTCGCAACGCCTACCTGGACGGCCACCGCTAGCGCCAAAACCACGAAGACGACGACCCCGTCCTGGAAGCAACCTTCCGAGGCAAAGGCTTATCCGAATTTGAAGAAGCATAAGCAGGCCTTCATCAAGGTGTCCATTGCCAAGCAACGTGTGTACATCATGGCTAGCAGGAAGAAAGTGCTCTACACCATGATCTGCTCGACCGGGAAGAAATCATCCCCGACCCCTACCGGAACGTTCCATATTCAAAATCGGGGAACTCACTTCTACAACGCCAGTTCCAAAGAAGGTGCCAACTACTGGACGTCCTTCAAGTACTGGGGGACCTATCTCTTCCACTCCGTGCCCGTCAATGCGCATGGCAAGTATATCGCCAGTGAAGCTAAGAAGTTAGGCAAACGCGCCAGTCACGGTTGCGTGCGACTACGGGTTGCCGACGCCCACTGGATTTACAGCCATGTGCCTTACAAGATGAAGGTTGTCATTCACTAGATTCAAAAAATCCGGTATCACTCTGAACCTGGGTGATACCGGATTTTTTGAATTTTTAGTCACGCTTTTTCCGACTTAAAAAGTGACCCGTACTTGCTAGGACCAATAGACCTAAACCAGCCATGCTCGGCCACGCGTTAGTCTGATCTCCTGTTTTCGGTAGGTACACTTTGTTTTTCGACGTTTTATCTTTAAAATAACCGGTCCCATTTAGATGAGTAACTGTCGCTTTTCCCATTTTCTGCACTGCCATTGGTCGTTTTTGGCGTCCGCTCTTTGCTTGCTTTTTCGAGTCCAGAGCACGGTCATAAATGACCCCATTTTTCACTTGAATGATGTGCCGGCTACCATCTAGTAAGGTAACGGTTAACCTCTGACCTTCCACCAAGTAAAGCTTTTGAACATGATCGCCATTGTCATTATTGATCATAACCATTTCAATACGTTTGCCACTCTGCGGGAAAGTGAACATGAGCAGCGTATGGCTCGATTCATTCTCATCCAGCTCGGCGTATTGTAAAGTACCATTGGGCTCTGTTAGGTAATGGGTCAAGGTGTCATTTTGACGATGCCAAACTGTTTGACTGGTTAAGCCGCCATAAGTGATTGTCACGTTAAGCGGTTTACCTTCCATTATGCCGGTTAACGACTTGGGTAACTGCTGCTTAACCACATACAAACCCGAACTCTCGAGATTCAAAACCGGAATTGTGTAGACTTTTCCATAAGGCACATTCAAAACCTTCGTTGTCCACGTTGTGACGCTTCTTCCTGCGATACTTGCTTCAGCGCCATGAAATTTAACCTGATACTTAATTTTAATTTGGTACGATTTAGGCTCATAGTAAAAGTAAGCGGCCTCTTGGCCTGAATAAATTCCCGTTGTATTAACCTGATTCACCAGACGATAATGCGTCATTTCTTTAGGTTTCGCGCTATATGTCTGCCCAGCTGTCACCGGTAGCTCATCATCTGGTGCTAGGCTTTCCGTTGTTCCTTTTTTATAATGGTAAACCGTGATTGTCTCGGTATCTGAGTCCGTAGAAGTTGGGTGCACCACCTTGCTAGTAGGTGTTGACCCATGCGTTGCCTGCGGATTAGTTGGTGCAGAGGTGCCATCAAAGTCAACCTTATCTATCTGCTGATTACTCTGCACTGTTGTCTTAGCACCGCCATTAGACTCTGCATTCGCCTGCTCTTCAGCTTTTTGCGTGCTCTCAGTCGAATCGTCCCCTACAGAATCACGGTTACTTTGCGTCACGACTTGTTCCGCTGCTGTCCCGGTCGCATCCGCTTGCGCCTGAACTGGCCGTAGCTGGCTAAATGACAAAGCGACCAGTGCGGCCCCCAATAGTCCCCAATACTGATATTTTCTGCGACAAGTAAATTTCGGGCGGCAATCATACATTCCCCGCAACTTTTTATACATGCTGAACTTCCTCCAATTTCAAGCACCTAAGATTGTCGACCTATCCGTTTTGAGTGATGTGTGATAATCTCTATACATAAAAATTACGCTAAAATATTCCTCGAGTCAACATTATCTTTAAAGCACAATTGCCACTAAGATAGGCAATCTGTCAGTTGTTTTAGAATAATATGCTGACTAGGTCCTGCTCCTAAAGAGTGATTCATGGTATACGCCATCAAAAAAAATTGGCGTCCATTATGACTATACCAAAGCGCTACGAACTAACTAATGACCAGTGGGCACGCATCAAACCAATGTACCCTATCGTACTGGCCGATCAGCTACTATTGACAACCGAACTACTTTCAATAGCATTCTACCGTTACTAAGTATGGCTGCTGATAATTATCAAAAAAACCGGTGTCGCTCCTATCTGGGGGTGACACCGGCTTTTAGTCGTACCTATTTACCGTTGATAATCCATCTCATCAGCCGTCAATGGTCCCACCAACGCATGCGGTAGGTAAGGGGCTTCCAAGTATGCCACATCATCCGCGCCCAAGTGCACGTCCAATGCTTTGACCGCACCCGTTAAGTGCGACGACTTGGTGGCGCCAATGATCGGGGCCCGTCACCGTTGGCTTCTGCAGCAGCCAGGCCAACGCGATCTGAACCCGATCCACGTCATACTTCTTGGTCATCTCACCGACCCGTTGAATGAAATGATACCCGAGATTTGTGTCTTAGTGTATGTATTTTTCCCTAAATTATAAGTGGCTAACTTGATTATAAAATTCGCCAATAAAACATATTTGTTTGAAATCCCCACTATGGACTGTATGTGTTTATAGTTCAAAACTGATGGAGATGATTTTATAAAAAACGTTCAAAATCCAATATTTTATTCTTGAGGTTATTCAACTTCAAATGGTTCCACCCTTCAACGGTGAAGAAAATAGAATCCGGTAAAGCTTTCGATTGCACAACCCGATGCGGATCAACTGGATAGCTATAATCCAAGGAGAGTGAAAAATTAGTTTCAATTTTTCCAAGAGCATCTGCAATGAGAAACGCAGAATTTATTCTCGTTATTTCAAAGATGATCAACGAATTACTCTTAATCACACTGAAGTTTTTCAGACATGCAATTGCATTATCATTTTCATCGAAACTAAATAATGTGAGCTTTAAGTACAGCAAAAACAAATTATCAGCTGAAATCATGTTACATCTCCCCTTTAACGTGAGTTATTTACACAATCAAATTATACTATAAGGTGTGCAAGTATGGCTAGAAAAGGGAGTGTCAAATATCTTGTGTAAATGAAAGTCCTCTCCCATTAGTTAGCTGTTAATACATTGATTCCAACGTGTCCTGGATTTGCTTAAATCCTCGATGTGTTCGCTCAAAGTTTCGGCCATTATAATTCCGGATAACCGTGACTAAAACCCGTTCCAGAGCTGATTCGTTGGGGGACTGTTCCTTCTTCTTAGTCTGACGTTTTGGCTGCTTGTTGAAGGATTCAATGAGGTTAGTGCTGTAAATACTGCTACAGGTCGCAGCTGGAAACGTAAAACAAGTCAAGAGATTCTGATTGTTTTCCAGCTTGCTCATCACTTTAGGATAAGCATCTTTCCACTTAGAGCAAGGCGACACCTAGCACTTAAAGTGATTTCATTGGAAAGAATGTCTAACAAATGTTAAAATGTCACCAATAAGACAACAAAATGAATGGAGGGGTATTTGTGATCAATCCAAATCAGCAAGCTAAAGATCGCTTGACAATTCGAGTGAATCATCAACGTAAACAAGACGCCGATGCGATTGCAAAGGAAATGGGTACAGATTTACCTAACTTAGTCAATATTTTCATAGCACAATTAGTCAAAGAGAGTGGTTTGCCATTTAGGCCGACCACCAACAGTGTTATATCAGAACTCAATGAAGCACTAGCTGATGTCAAAGCTGGCCGTGTCACGAAATTTAATAATGCTGATGAACTTTTTTCACACCTACAAAAACTAGAGGATTCAGTAGATGATTAATCGTTCACTTACCACTGCCCGCTTTGATCGTGCTTACAAGAAATTAGCCAAAAAGCACTATGATATGAAACGACTAAAAGCGGCTGTCAATACAATTTTAGTGGAAGATCATGAAACACTCGTGCATCAATTTGACTGGCACCTGTTGACAGGTAATCTTGCGGGAATCAACGAAATTCACCTAGATAAGAATTGGCTGCTCCTATACCAGATCATTCATGATAATGAACTTGTCTTACTTTTGCTTGACACAGGCGGGCATGACATCTTGTAACGACATTCTAAATAGTAAAATCTTGGACTATTGCATTGGCGATAGTCTTTTTTTGACTGGCGAATTGTCAAATCAAGTGCAACGATTGGCCACCGTGTTTTCCTACAAGTCAGTTATAGTAAAGCAGATCACCTTAT
This sequence comes from Levilactobacillus muriae, assembly GCF_045862015.1. Lineage (NCBI taxonomy): Bacteria > Bacillati > Bacillota > Bacilli > Lactobacillales > Lactobacillaceae > Levilactobacillus > Levilactobacillus muriae. The sequence goes on along the minus strand of NZ_BAAFRU010000001.1, from coordinate 11,374 downwards.
TCAACGGGAACAATCCCCGGCTAACCCAACGGTACTAAGTGTGTTTTGTGCTATTTATCAAAAAATCGATGTCGCGCCTGTCTGGGGTGTCACCGATTTTCTCACCTAATCTATTTACCGTTGATAATCCGTCTCATCCGCCGTCAATGGCCCGACCAATTCATGTGGCAGGTAAGGCGCTTCCAAGTATGCCACATCATCCGCGCTCAAGTGCACGTCCAATGCTTTGACCGCACCCGTTAAATGCGACGACTTGGTGGCACCAATGATGGGGGCCGTCACCGTTGGCTTCTGCAGCAGCCAGACCAACGCGATCTGAACCCGATCCACGTCGTACTTCTCGGCCAGCTCACCAACTCGCTGAATGATCGGTAAGTCCAGTTGTTTACTGTCGTCGTACTTCGAACGCGCAACTTTATCCGTGGCATAGCGTTTGGTCTCACCGGACCAATCCCGCGTCAACCGACCAGATGCCAGTGGACTATACGGCGTGACCGCAATCCCCTGGTCCGCGCACAGCGGCAGCATTTCCCGCTCCTCTTCACGATAGAGTAAGTTCAAGTGATTTTGCATCGAGACAAATTTGGTCCAACCGTGCCGTTCCGCGACCGCTTGGGCCTTTTCAAATTGCCAGGCGAACATTGCCGAGGCCCCAATGTAGCGAACCTTCCCGGATTTAACCACATCGTTCAAAGCTTCCATCGTTTCTTCGATCGGCGTATTGTAATCCCACCGATGAATCACGTATAGATCCACGTAGTCCGTTTGCAGGCGTTTCAGACTCTGATCAATCTGTGAAAAAATCGCTTTGCGCGAGAGCCCGGCCACATTCGGCGCCTGTTCCGGCGTGAAGAAGACCTTGGTTGCCAGGACGATCTCATCCCGGTTAGCCAGCTTCTTCAGGGCCTTGCCCACGAAACGTTCACTGTCGCCGTGCGAATAAATATTCGCGGTATCAAAGAAGTTGATGCCAAGGTCCAGCGCCTGCTTGATGACCTGTTCACTCTTTTCCTCGTCAATGGCCCACGGAAACATCCCCGTCGACGCATTGCCAAAGCCCATAGTGCCCAGACACAGGCGCGAAACATCTAATCCCGTATTTCCAAATTTCGTATAATCCATAGTGCCACTTCTTTCTAAACTGCCATTTCATCCCTAACTGAAGGTCGAAAGTTCCAAAATACTCATTATGACTGTTGTGTCAACGATGTAAGTCGGCACACTTCCGGCTTACATCGTGGGACGACCTGAGAGACGCCTGAACTTGGCGGCTTTCAGGCGAGCCCCCGGCCCGTCCTTTGGCTGGAGGCGTTCCCCACAGCAAGCGGAATCCCTGGCGGCCGGAGTGCGACCCTTGTCACTAATCTAGCGGTGACAAATCCAACGATCGCAAAGGTGTCATCATGCCTAACCCTAGTGATTAACCAGCGTCAATCCGCCCTGATTGACCAAGGTATCCGGACACAGAACCGTCGTTTGTGTCGTCTGAATCAGCGCCCGGCTCGCACGCTGATCGTGTTTATTAGCCGGCGTCTGCTGGTAGCGTTGATAGGCCAGCTTGTCCTGATAGACCTCAAAGATCACCCACTTTTGCGGATCATCAACGACCCGCCCGATGGCAATGACCAACCGGCCAGCCTGAGACATTGTCGCCGCCGAACCCGACGCCGTGACCAGCGCCTGATACGCGGCCGCCTGTCCTGGCTTTAGGGTCACCTCCGTCAATTGTAGGAAGTGGGACTCACCACTCACTTTGAGGGGCTTTGCTTGTTCTCTAAGCACGATTGGCGTGAGATTTACCACAGCCTGCTGGCTCACCGCATCCTTCGCCACTGCCCGGAACGCCTTGAACTGTGGTGAATTGGCATGGCGATCGTAACTGTCAGCATCACGATAGACCTCGATGACCCGATTCTCCAGTCCAGCCGGTGCCACGTGCATGGCATACATGGCCAGCGTCCCGGGCTCATTTTGAATTGAGGTCTCTAGGTTGTGTTTTCCTGCCGCAACGAAGTTAACCCGCTGGGCGGCGGTAATAGTCAATTTGAACAATCGAAACAACGGTATTACTTGGTCGTTTGCGATACGCATCACTTTCCTTTATCTGCCAAAGGGCAATCTATTACCGGACCAATGGCGGCAACGTCTCAATGATCCGTGCGGGCACGCCACCAACCACGACATTATCTGGCACGTCCTTGGCCACCACGGCACCCGCGCCGACTACGACATTATTGCCAATGTGCACGCCACCGATAATGGTCACGTTACCTCCAATCCAAACATCGTTGCCGATTGTGATGGGCTTGGTCGTGGTTATTAAGTAGCGTGAGCCATCCGGCCGCACACCGAACCGCTGCGTGGCATCCAACGCATGAGACCCACAGTAAAGTTTCACATCTGGCGCAATGATCACCCGGTCACCCAGAATAATCTGATTAGAATCCTGAAAGGTACAGTTGCCGTTGATAAAGACATCATCACCAACCTGGATGTGCACGCCGTAAACTGCGCTAAAATGTCCGTTGATCGTCAACCGCTGACCGACGCGGCCAAAGAAATCCTGCATAGCCGCTTGTCTAGCAGCACCCTGTCCGCCATTGATGACCGTGAGGAGTTGCTTCCCCCGGGCAATGAGCTGCTGAAGTTCGGGATCCCGGTAATCGTAATCCTGACCTGCTAATAACTTTTCGTGTTCCGTCTTCATAGTTAATGTGGCCTCCTATTAGCTTGTTGTTGCAGTCACCAGGCTACGCCATCAGCGCCTGCCAGTTGTCGTGTAAAATGCCCTGCCGTTGTTGCGTCGTGATGGCCATCGCATTGACGGCCTCTTCAATAACCCTTGTCGGCCCGACCGGCGGAATGCCAAATGGCGAATCCGTCCCAAAGAGCACGTGGTCACTACCGAAGAAATCAACGGCGAGTTCCAGCGCCTTGGGATTTCCCAAGATCGCCGTATCAACATAGAATTTCTGGAAGTCAGCGACGTCTGCTGGCCCCTGAATGTACGTGATGCGCTGGCTAAAGTATGGCACCATGGCCCCGGCGTGATGCACGATGACCTTGAGCCCCGGATACTTGCGAAAGTACTTCGCCGCTACAATGCCGTACATAGCCTGAGTCAACTCGTACTCCCAGCTAAACGTCAGATTGTTGTCTGGCTTGCGCGCATCAAAGACGGGATGAAGCCAAATCGGGGCGCCGATTGCGGCGAGTTTGGCAAAAATCGGTTCGTAAACGGCCGCCGTAATCGGCTGCCCCAGCGCCTGCGTGAAGAGTTGCACCCCAACCAATGCATCGCTACCAACCACTTGCTCATCGATCAGTTTGAGAGCTGCCGGCACATTATTCATCGGCAGCATCGCTACCCCAGCCGGGAAGACATCACGGTTATCGCGGACCATTGCGGCCAATTCCGCATTGGCACTGCGGCAAAGTTCCGCCGCCTGCTCGGGTCCAACAAAATCCTCGGGGTTCAAGTTGACCGCCGAGAGAATCTGTTGATGATCGGCGGGTAAGGACGCACGGTGTTTGCCCACGTCCGTCAACAAGTCGTTCTTCATATAGGGAAAGTCATCCAAAATATGGGGCCGAATCGTATTCATCTGAGCAAGAAACTCAGGCGCTAAGCTATGCGCAAAAACATCAATAACTGTCATGAGTGTGCCCCTTAAACCCAGCTGGGCTGGTCGCCAGCAGTTCCGGACTTGTCCAAACCAACGCTGACATTCTGATAAGTGTCTGGTTGCGTGATGACCTTAAAGGCAAAGTCTGCGACGCTCTGCCGAGAGACCTCGGTCCCTTTAAAGTCCTCGCCCAGCTGCGTTTCCTCGTAAGCGACTTCGTCATTGTTAGTTAGCCATGCCGGACGAATCTCCGTATAGGTCAGGCCAGAATTGGCGACCAGTTCAGCGGTCTTACGGAACCCCGGCAGAAAGGCAGCGATTGCTTGTTCATTCCACGCGCCGAATTTTCCGGGAACTTCATGATGAGCGCCTAACGAACTGATATAGATCAAGCGGTGCTTCCTGGTCTGTGCCATGGCGGTCAGGACGCTCTGTGTCTGTTCAGCTAAATCAACACCGCCCAAATTAGAATAAACGATATCCACGTCCGCCATCGCCTGCGTAACTGCCGCCGTATCCTTGATATCACCATCGACGAGCGTCACCCGGTCGTTGTCTGCATACTGATTCAACCGCGCGGCATCGCGTAGAAACAAGGTCAGTGTGTCCGTCGTTTCGTTCAGTAGACGTTCCGTTACCAATCGTGCCATGGCGCCGTGTGCGCCGACAATCATTACTTTAGTCATTCACAAATCCTCCCATATCTCTAACTTCTTTACCTGCGATAGCATGATGACCACCGCGTTCCGACCTAAATTCACCCAATCGTCATCTAACTGTTTTCACACTTTCGCTAGTAGACCATTTTAGGCCATGGGCGCTTCCCAAGAACCTTTGGTATTCACGTTAGCCGCTGTGGCAAGTTCTTCTAGTCTACTGATATCGGCAGCGCTAAGCGTTAATGCTAGTGCCTTGCTTTCACTTGGAATGTACTTATCCTTTGTGACCCCAACGATTGGTGTCACGCCCTTTGACAAAGCATAGGCCGTGGCAACCTCAGCTGCAGAAGCCTCTTGCTTCGCCCCAATTACCTTTAGTTCATCTGTTAGGGCCGCAACTTGTGGCAATACATCGTTGTAGATGTTCGCCCGCATGCTCCCAGCAGGCAACGGGTTAGCAACGTTGTACCGTCCCGTTAAGAGTCCTTGTTCCAAGACCATGTAGCCGAAGAACGTGATCTCATGTTGCTTGCAGTAGTCGATGATCCCAGCCTCTTCTGAGGAACGGTATAACAGACTAAAGTGATTTTGCACAGCTGAAATGTGAATGCCCGCTTTGCCCAGAATTTCATTAGCGCGCTTAATTTGATCAAGGTTGTGGTTAGATACCCCAACGCGCTTGATTTTACCACTTTGAACCAACGGAATCAGTTGCGGCGTCCATTTTTCCACATCACCAGAGTTGTGAATCCAGTAAATATCGATATAGTCGGTGTGCAGACGCTTCAGACTACCCTCGAGCATATCGGCAACTTCGTGGTCACTGTCACCAGCGGCCATCTGCGGCGTGAACTTCGTGGACAGTTGGTAGCTGTCCCGCGGATAATCTTGTAGTAGCTCGCCCAACTTCGCCTCAGACTCTCCGGCACCATAGGCGTAGGCCGTATCCCATAAATTGAATCCAGCAGTCATTGCTGCCTTAACGACTGGCTTTAAAGCGGCGGCCGTTAAATAATTTCCAAAGACTTGGCCTTCAGGCGTATCACCCCAGGCCCAGGTTCCCAATGCAATTTTAGCTTGTGTTGTTGTCATGATGATCACTTCTCCTTTTATTTTAAATCTAAACGAACGGTAGCACTTACGGGGCCGGTCTCCAGCATGGGGGGCAGGTACGGACTCCCCGCATATTTAGCCTCATAGGCTTGATTGATGGCGGCCGTCAGTTGGTCGTCAGCAGTGATTGGTAGATAGGTCACCGCAAAATTCTGACCAGCCAAGTGAATCCGGCCCGCCTTCTGTGATTTGGCAGATTGATACCAGCCAGAGTGCTGACCGTTCCAGGCCCGGACGTAAAGTGCTCCCTTAACGACGACCGACCAGATCCAAGTGGGCGTACCAGAGGTTTTGCCGTCCGCATAGAACGGTGCGACTCGCATATCATCGGCTGTTGAAAAGTCATTCAATTGTTCTGCTGTCCATTGACTCATTTCAAAAATCCTTTCATGATTCACGTCAGGTTTACTGGTCAAACGTAATCCCGTGCAATCGAAATACCTCAGATACGGCGCGAATTTGTAAGATTAGTGGCCGCTCCGTGTCCAGCGTAGCAATCTGAATCAGATCGGCAGCGGTCAACTGGAAGTCATTGATGGCAAAGTTCTGTGCCATCCGTTCAGCATGAACAGACTTGGGAATTGCAATAACGTCGCTTTGCAATAGCCATCTCAAAACGACTTGTGCTGGCGTCTTACCGTATTGATCACCAATCGCTTTCAAAATCGGTTGTGTAAATAGATTGTTGTGCCCCTCGGCAAACGGTGCCCATGCCATCAACTTAATTCCATACTGATCTAAAATGTGACGCAAGGCCTTTTGCTGCGTAAATGGGTGCATTTCCATTTGATCAATTGCTGGAACGATCCGATTCGATAAAATTAGATCTAAGAGGCGATCCGCCTCAAAATTACAAACGCCGATTGCCTTGATTTTGCCGGCCTCATAGAGGTCCTCCATCGCGCGCCAACTTCCCTGATAGTCACCATAAGGCATATGAATCAAATAAAGATCCAGATAGTCCGTCTGTAAGTTCGCCAATGTTTTGGCAAAGGAGGCCATAGTCTTGTCGTAGCCGGCATCCTGAATCCATACCTTAGAAGAAATGAAAATGTCCTCGCGAGCAACGCCACTACGTTGAATACCGCGTCCGACCGCAGCTTCGTTCCCATACGTAGCCGCCGTATCAAGCAGACGATACCCGGTGTGCAGTGCCTCAACGACGGCTTGCTCACATTGTTCCAGATCCGTGATCTGAAAGACACCGTATCCTTGTAAGGGCATCATCACACCATTATTTAGCTTAGTTTGTGCCATTACCGCTCAACTCCTTTGATGTCTCAACTGAAATTGCCATAATTTTTGTATCCAAGCGATTCAGCGAAGACTGCAGGCCCGTAATCTCATGGCGGAGATTCGCTGCTCGGGTCTGTAAAATCTGTTGCTGAATCGATGCCGTTCCAGTAGTTGCCCGTAAATGGACCAACCGCTTAATTTCTTCTAACGTCAACCCACAACGACGCAAGTCTAAGACTCGCCGTACCTGAGTAACGTCTGTCGCTAAATAATCGCGATTGCCTTTAGTCCGGGCAATCGGTGCAATCACCCCGACCTGTTCGTAATACCGCAACGTCCACGCACTCGTGTGTAGAAGCTTAGCCACTTCGTTAATTTTCATTTGACTGCCCCTTCCCCGCTTTTGCTAGGTTTTGCGTAAAGAACGCGTTAATTTTTTCGAACGGAATTTTATCACATTGATCATACAAATCAATATGAATCGCTCCCGGCACCTCGACCAGTTCCTTGGGCCCCGCTGCCTTAGCGTAAACCTCATCAGAGAAACTGCGAGAAAATGCCGCAGTGCCGACGATCAGCATGATTGGCCGTGGTGCAATATCGTCCACATGATCCAACAGATTGAAGTTCATAAAGGACGGTTCACTCGACCAGCTAAATTGACCGATGGCATTGGGGTGGTAACCTCGCGTGGTGGCATAGAATTCCCCAAATTCTCGAGCTACCGGATTGGTCTTTTCATCCCACTGTAAGGCATACCCCCGGGCTCCCATCACAGGGTGGCCCGTCTCAAAATCCACATAACGTTGCTCAGCAATTTGCAACTGTGTCGCCCGCTTCTGCTCCGGCGTGTAGACGGCATCCGTGGCAGAGATATCAATCATACTAGCCGTTACCACCGCTTTAATTCGTGGATCAATTCCAGCCGCACTCAATGCAAAGCTTCCACTCCCACAGATACCGATTGCGCCAATTCGGTCGCGGTCTACAAATGGTCGCGTCCCCAGAAAATCCACAGTAGCACTAAAATCCTCCACGAAAATATCCGGTGAAGAAATATGACGCGGTTGACCACCACTATAGCCGTTATACGATTCATCAAAAGTTACAACAATGAAGCCCCGTTTAGCCATATTCTGCGCATAGATCCCGGGTCCCTGCTCCTTGACACCACCATAGGGTGACCCCACTAGTAGAGCCGGATGTTGGTGACTTAAATCGGTATCTTTGCTGTAGTAGAGATCCGCGGCCAATGTAAGACCAAAGCGATTGGGGTAGGTCACTGATTTGCGGATAACGGCTGCGTCTAAATCAAAAATGTAATCATTCATACTGATAAGTCACCTTTCTCTTCTATAAATTACTTAATCAATAACCTTAGCATACGAGCAGTTCATTTCAATGTCTAATACCTATAATTAATATTGTGCCATTCGATTTTTGCATACTAGTTTCAACCTGCGACAACCGTGATTGTTGCGACTCGCAGTCCTGCCAGAAGCACAGCATGCTGACCCTAAATTCACTGGTACACCACGGCCACTGTTAACTTTGCTGTGCTTTAGTTGCAACTTGACTTTTAATATACCAAATGATTAGATTAACTCGAAGACTATTCAAGTGAGCTATAGGAGATGACAGCCATGGAGTTACGCGTTTTACGTTACTTCTTAATGATTGTTCAAGAAAAGAATATTAGTAAAGCATCGGCGCGTTTGCATGTATCCCAGCCTACCGTATCCCGTCAACTGAAGGAACTGGAAGAGGAATTAGGCACGACACTCTTTGTGCGGGGAAATCGTACAATTCGGCTCACACCCGACGGCGAATACTTTGCCAATCAAGCCCGACAAATTCTCTCACTGAGTGATAAGACACTAGCAAATATTCACCAAGAAAAGGATGTCAGCGGCTCAGTCTTGGTCGGCAGTGCTGAGGCACGGAGCATGTTAACGGTCGCTCAAGCAATCGGCCACCTCAATCACCAACATCCCCACATACGGGTCAACCTCGTCAGTATGGATGCTGCGGATATCCACCAACAGCTGACCTCGGGGGTGTTTGATTTTGGTGTCGTCATGGAACCCGTCGATAAGACTGATTATGACTTTCTACGTTTACCAGGTGAAAGTCGTTGGGGCTTACTCGTCCAAAGTCGTTCCGCCCTAGCTCAGCAAACGACTGTTAGCCTAGAAGATGTCGCACAGACAAGATTGATCTTGCCACAACAAGGGGGTAACGCACGCCTACACGATGTCTTCGGCTTCACTACGGAAAATCTCAACGTTGTCGCGACTTACAACCTCCTCTACAACGCGTCTTTATTAGTCTCGGCCGGTGTTGGTAATGCCCTTGGCTTAGATGGCATCATCAATACGAATCAATCTGACCTAGCATTCATTCCATTGGCCCCCAGAATATCTTCTGGCTCAAGTCTAGTCTGGCTCAAAGGACAACGATTATCCGCCGCAGCCCAAGCCTTGTTGTCGCAGATTCAAGGGGAATTGGTGCCAACTGCTAATTAGAGACTGAAGGTTTATAGCAGGCTTCAAACCGAGACGGAGGACCGCTTCTCAGGCCGCAGGCGGTCCCCACAGCAGCCGGAATCTCTGGCAGCCACAGGTGGTAATTTCCAACTAATTTTGTGGATTAAATCTCTGTTAGCTGGGTCTTTCTAGGTGTACTTGGACTTTCAACCCTCAGTTAAAAGGCTACTAGCCTTGGTCATCCGTAGACGTGCCCTTCACCCGGCGTAGAATTTTGGCCGGTGTCCCCACAACAATCATGTTAGCTGGTACATCCTTAGTTACCACGGCACCAGCACCAACAATCGCATTTTCCCCCACCGTTATGCCGGGAAGAATCAGGGCGCCAGCACCAACCCATGCGTTCTTTTCAATATGAATTGCTTGGGCCCGGATGTCGCGTCTGTGGGCCGGATCTTCTAAATGATTAACCGTAATTAACGTTGCCCTTGGCCCAATCAGCGCCCCTTCAGCCAAGTAGATGCCCCCGAGGTCCACGAAGATAACGTCTTGATTAACGAAAACATGCTCCCCGATGAAAATATGCGGACCAAAATCGCTATGGATCGGTGCATTGATTTCAGCCGATTCGGGAACACTGTACCCAACAACCTGACTGAGCGTAGCCCGGCGCTGTTCTCGGGTTTGATCAGTATAATTGAACTTTTTCAAAAGTTCCTGTGTGTGCTGAACGGTTTCCGTGATTGCCTGAAAATCCTCTCCAGCAAAGTCTAATTTTTCCCCAGACAAGGCACGTTCAAAAATAGCTGGATTTGTCATCTGATTCACTCCTTTGCTTAACTGAGAATTAGTATATGCGGCGACGTTTCCTATATCAAATGCTTAAATTAAATCATCTACTATAGCTTTTAAGCATACAAATTTGTTCAAAAAAAACGAGATTAGGCGTGGCCCGTCTCGTTTTCAGTTAAGAATCCAATTCTCTTACAAATTCCGACTAAAGAAATCGTTCAATTTTGCGAATGGAATTAATGCCGTTCGGTCGTACAAGTCGACGTGACCCGCATCGGCGACTTTGTACAGCTCTTTAGGTTCTGTCGCCGCAGCGTAGGCGTCTTCACTAAACCCCAACGAAATGGCATTTTCACCCGCAATAAAAAGTAGGGGCCGTGGTGAAACCGTCGCAATATCACTTAACGAATAAAAATTCAACAACTTCACAAAGCTCGTCAGCGTTGGTTGCGTTGTGGTATTGCCGGCTCCTCGTTGCGTCCGGTAAAAATCGTAAAATTCTTTGGAGAACGCATCGGAATCAGGCCCAATTTTTTCCGGCGTCCCACTAGTATAGAGTACTTCAGCTCCCACTTCTTCCTGGGTCCGTTGTGTGGCGGCTTGGTCAACCATGGTGTGGCCTCCCATAGCGTCACGCATTCCCCGAGCCACAGCACCCATATCGGTCAGACTGACCGTGGCAATCGCTTTCAATCGGGTATCAACTTTCGCTTGATTTAACGAAAAGCTGCCAGATGCACAAATTCCCAGCACGCCGATCTGATCTTCCGCGACATAAGTCAGCGTCGTCAGGTAGTCTGCAGCAGCAGAGAAACTTTCAGAATAGAGATCGGGTGCCATGGCATTTCGAGGTGATCCGGCGCTCTCTCCCCAGAAGACTTGATCGAAAGACAGCGTGACGAATCCAAACTCGGCTAGTTTCGTAGCATACAGGTTCGCCGACTGTTCCTTAACGGCACCATTTGGCGCACCAACAATAATGGCTGAATGCCTCATTGTCCGATCCAAATTCTTAGGGACGAACAAGTTACCGGTTAATTCCATATCATAGAGATTCTTAAACCGAATTGGCGTCTTCACGACCTGCTCACTTTCATACCAATTATCGGCCCCTCGTGACTGATCACCGGTGGGTAAGTCCTGATTACGACTCGTGACGTTGGCTTGACCTGCTAGATAGACTGGTTTCACTGATTTGCGCATTTCCTGATTCCTCCTAACGTTTTTTGCAACAATTCCATTCTACCGATTGCAACGAAAAATTACGATTACTTAGATTGTATGTATTCTCATACCATTTACGCATACGATCTTTCCCCCATACTTATTACTAATCTAAAGGTTGAAAGTTAAAAAGTACAGTAAAAGCCCGACGCGTCGGGCTTTTACTGTACAAAAATAGACATGGATTGCTCCACGAGTATAATTGAGTCGACTAAAAAACAATATACAAGGAGAATTC